>JAHFTZ010000358.1 GCA_023265355.1 Terriglobus sp. | reverse complement strand
CGCGAAACACAATCGGTTTCACAACCGCACCGTCCACTCCTTTTTTGCTGGCACCGGATATGAAAGCGGCGATAAAGCCACGGAGCGCGACATAAATTTCGTCGGGCTCTTTGCCAGAAAAAGCTCCAATCAGAGGTCTAAGGGCGGCATTAAAGGTTACGCGAGAAATTTTGCCCCTTATCTTCTCGGCTGGGCTCAGCATTCCCTGCAACGGGCTGTTCGATTCACGATTAAAGAGATCAAACACCTCCCGCAGTAAGATTTCGCTGTCGGACTCATACTGTGCAAGATTTTTAATATCCAAGAGAAGCTCATTTGGAACAGATCGTTGCTTCGTGTTGACGTCGATAAAGAGACGTGACTCAGCCATCCGATCTAGACCTTCGTAAATTACGACGTGCACGCGCAAAGAAGCCTGCGCAAGGGAGAATCCAAAAACCCTATGCTGACCATCGATGATTAGGAATGCGCGCTTAATTTTCTCGAAACGCACGGTTTTCTTTGTTCTGTCGTAAACAAGTTTGGCATCGGGCTGAGCCGACAGAATAATCGACCCTGGAATAGTCCCTAATCCTTCATCAATATATTTTGCAATTTCCTTTGCTCGGTTTTCATCGAGCTCCCTTTGGAACCCACCATCCGGATCATCGTTGCGGGTAGACACAAAGCAGGTTTCTGCCAAAGCATCGCTCGGCATCGAGAGAGTATAAAAACGATGCTTCCCCTGCGTTATCAAGCTGACTGAATAGCTAAGCGTTGGCATACCAGAGATTCTAGCGGAGAATTTCAAATCATCATGACGCATCGTTACCCTTTTCGGTATGACCTAGGGGTTTATGAGTCGCATTGGTAGACTTAACAGATGTTCGGAAAGCTTTATTCGCAGTGGATGTTTAAGTGGGAGACTGCGCTCACTACGCGGGATACGAACCGTATTGTGCGGCCGATGGAGTGGGGCTTCGATTGGCTCAGTGATTTCAGCGCTACGGCTGCGTCTGCTACGGAGCAGGATGCCGATGCGTTGGAGAAGATGCTCCGCATCAACGAGGAGATCGTCGCCAACGGCGAAGCATTCTATGGCTATGCCACGCCGACGGATTTTCGTTTGGAGGAGCGCTTTCCTGACCTCTATCCCACGAATGTCCGTCCCGAGACGCTGAAGCAGGCGGCGCAGGTGCGTGCCGATGCCGAGAGTGGAAAGCTGGATAAGGCGCGGTTTTTGCGGTTTACATCGCCCATTCGGACGAAGCATCCGGAGAACGACCAAGTGAATGCACGCTGGTATCCGGAGCCGGAGGAGAAGCGCAAGCCTGGGCCGCGGCAGGCCATTATTGTGATGCCGCAGTGGAATGCGGATGCCTTCAGCCACAACGCGCTCTGTTCGATCTTCAACAAGTTCGGTGTGGCGGGGCTACGCCTGTCGAAGCCTTACCATGATGTGCGCCGACCGGCGGAGTTGGAGCGCAGCGACTATGCGGTGAGCTCCAACGTGGGGAGAACAATCTCTGCCTGCCGACAGGCGGTGGTGGATATTCGGAGCTGCGTGGACTGGCTGGAGTCGCAGGGGTACGAGCAGATTGGCGTTCTGGGAACGAGCCTGGGGAGCTGCTATGCGTTTATGGCGGCGGCGTTCGATCCGCGGCTGCAGGTGTGCGTCTTCAACCATGCTTCGACGCGTTTTGGCGATGTGGTGTGGACGGGCCAGAGCACGCGGCATGTGAGTGCGGCGTTTGAGCAGGTGGGCATGGGGCAGGCGGAGGTGCGGCGTGTTTTTATGGGCATCAGCCCGGAGAGTGTGATAGACCGCTATGCGGCGGAGAAGACGCGGCAGACGCTGGTCATTCATGCGACCTATGATCTGACGTTTTTGCCGGAGTTTTCGGTGGAGGTGCTTGCGGCCTTCCGGCAGCGCGGTGTGGACTTCGTCAGCAAGGTGCTGCCCTGTGGGCATTACACGACGGGCGAGACGCCTTATAAGTACATGGATGGATGGTGGATGGGGAGCTTTGTGTACAAGGCTTATAAGCGTCTCCGCGATGAGGCCCCGAAGCCTGTTGCTTCGGTGGCTTAGCGGGAGCGGAGGATGTGCTTTTGTGATGTGCTGGAGGGTGTCCGGTCACGCTGCGCGAGAACAGCAGATCTCTCCACTCCGCGACGATAAAGCTGTCGCTCTGGTCGAGATGACGTGGGTCTTATTCGCCCCCGCCTCATCCACACCACACCACGTCATTCGACCGAGCGCGAAGCGTCTTTCGCTTAGATGGTCTTCCGAGGGGAGGATTGGCTAGTCAGGGTTGCGATGGCACAGGGTGCGATCAGGATCGCAAGGAAGAGGGCGGAGAGGATAAGGTCGCGCAGGGCAGGTCCCTTTCTGTTGGTTACGGGGAGAGTTGGCCTCTCTGACTTCGTTAGGATCACCCCGTTTTGGGAACCTATCCATCCCCCGCATACAGCAAGTCACTCCACTTTGGTAGTACGGACGTATGCCCTATTGGTGGGATAATCGAGGTATGTCGATCGATTTTGCAGCTCCGCTTGCCTCCTCTGACCCCGAGATTGCAGCACTTGTAGAAAAAGAAATTGTCCGCCAGCACGAAGGTCTGGAGATGATTGCCTCGGAAAACTTTGTCAGCCGCGCCGTGATGGAAGTGGCTGGAACCGTCTTTACCAATAAGTACGCCGAGGGCTATCCCGGCAAGCGCTACTACGGCGGCTGCGAGTTCGCGGACGTGGTGGAGAATATTGCGCGGGATCGCGCCAAGGAGCTCTTTGGAGCGGAGCACGTCAATGTGCAGCCGCACTCGGGTTCGCAGGCCAACGCCGCGGCGTATATGAGCATCATCCAGCCGGGTGACACGCTGCTGGGGCTCGACCTTGCGCATGGCGGACATCTTACGCACGGGCACAAGCTGAACTTTTCCGGCAAGCTCTACAGGATTGTCGGCTACCAGGTGCGTCGCGATACGGAAGTGGTGGATTATGACGAGCTGGAGGCGATTGCGAAGCGCGAGATGCCGAAGGTGATCGTCGGTGGCGGGTCTGCGTATCCGCGCCAGTTCGACTTCGCGCGTATGCGGCAGATCGCGGATGCGGTGGGTGCAAAGCTGATGGTGGATATGGCGCACTTTGCCGGCCTGGTTGCCGGTGGAGCGCATCCTTCGCCTGTGCCGTATGCGGACATTATTACGACGACGACGCACAAGACGCTGCGCGGACCTCGTTCCGGCCTGATTCTTTCCAAGCAGGAGCTTGCCGCCAGTATCGACCGCAGCGTCTTCCCGGGGCAGCAGGGCGGGCCTCTGGTTCACGTGATCGCGGCGAAGGCCGTGGCCTTCAAGGAGGCCCTGCAGCCGGAGTTCAAGGCCTATGCAGCGCAGGTGGTGGCGAACGCGAAGGCGCTGGCTGAGGCGCTTGCGGGT
>JAHFTZ010000357.1 GCA_023265355.1 Terriglobus sp. | reverse complement strand
TGTGAAACAGGGAAGGCCGAAGGTGCTGGGGGAGGATGAGCGAAGAACTCCAGCGCTCTCGTCGGGGTAGTGGCGACGGCATGCGTGCAGAAGGAGATTGAGCGCAACACGGGAAGCCCGATGCGATGAAGGGGAAAAGGGCCTTCAACCGGAATTCCGCGAGGGACAGGCCGGGTCGAGTCGGGTGGCGGAAAGGCCCGTAATACCAACGAAGCCGGGTAATGCTGGTGGAGGGAAGGGGCCTTAGTTCAAGGGGATGTCGAAAGAGGCGATGGCCAGGAGATTGGTGTGAACCTAACAACTCCGGAAAGCGTTCAGAAGCTTCAGACGGCATTGCATACGAAAGCGAAGGAAGCGCCCGGATACCGTTTTTACGCCTTGTACGACAAGGTATACCGACGGGACATACTGGAACACGCGCACAACTGCTGTCGAGCCAACGGCGGAGCAGCGGGAGTGGAGGGCCAGGGTTTCGAGGATATCGAGATGTATGGGGCAACCAAATGGCTGGGCGAGCTGGCGGAAGATCTCAGGAGCAAGAGGTATCATCCGCAGGCGGTGCGTCGAGTCTACATTCCAAAACCTGATGGATCGAAGAGACCGTTAGGTATTCCGACGATTCGTGATCGGGTAGTGCAGATGGCAGCGGTGCTTCTGCTGGAGCCGATATTCGAGGCGGACCTGCAACCGGAGCAATATGCCTACCGACGTGATCGCAGTGCATTGGATGCTGTAAAGGCAGTCCATTCGCTTGTGAACACGGGGCATACGGAAGTAGTCGATGCGGATTTGAGCGGGTATTTCGACAGCATTCCCCACTCGGAGCTTATGAAATCGGTGGCTCGGCGGGTAAGTGACCGCTGGATGCTGCATCTGATAAAGATGTGGCTCGAAGCACCGGTGGAAGAGGTCGATGAGCAAGGGAGAAGGCGTCGAACGACGCGCAACAAGGACGAAGGCCGGGGGACCCCGCAGGGTTCACCGATTTCACCGCTTTTGTCGAATATATACATGCGACGTTTCGTATTGGGATGGAAACTTCGTGGCCTTGCGAAACAGCTTGATGCCCAGATAGTCAATTATGCCGATGATTTTGTGATCTGCTGTCGCGGCACCGCCGAGAAGGCGCAGCACGCGATGCAGGTAATGATGGATCGGTTGAAGCTGACCGTCAATGCAGCCAAGACGCACGTATGTCGAATGCCGGATGAATCATTCGACTTTCTGGGGTACACCATTGGTCGCTGCTGGTCGACGAAGACGGGCCGATCCTATATAGGGACTCGACCGTCTCAAAAGCGGGTTGCGCGGCTCTGCCGGTCAATTAGCGAGGAGACCAGCCGCCGATGGCTCCTGACGGATGCCGAGGAACGAGTAAGGAAGCTCAACCGCATGCTGGTTGGCTGGGCGAACTACTTCTGTCTTGGTCCTGTCAGCAAAGCCTACCATGCCATAGATGCGCACGCGCGCTATCGGCTCCGTCAGTGGTTACGAGGTAAACACAAGATTAAGGGCGCAGGGATCGTGCGTTTTCCCGACGAGTATCTTTATGACACGTTGGGCCTTAAGAAACTGGTTCTGCGCACTCGCGACTTTCCGTGGGCGAAGGTATGAGTCCTTGTCCGAGAGCCGGATGCGGGAGATCCGCACGTCCGGTTCGATGAGCGGGATGTGGAAACAGAGCATGGATGAGCTAATGAGGCACCGGCGCACGAAAGAGTCGGCCAACAGATAGGCTTATTCCTAAACCGCTGCGCCACATCTCGACTCTACGTTGAGGGGGTAGCGGGCCGGTAAGTCCTTTGTTTTGAGTAGAGGCATCCCAAAGGTCTTCACTACATTTCCGCGACCTTCGTAGCTAGGGATGAGTCCTTCGGATTGCTTTTGATCCGCGGCGGTGGCTGAGCCGGCAAGCGCAGACGGAGTTTCTCCAGCACCAGTTGCTGGTCCAGCTCTGGTTGCGTGTACCTCGACATCACAAGATGCCGCCCGTCCGTTGTCGGCAGCCACACATCCAGCATCTGGATCGTTTTAAGCTTGTCCAGAACCGCTCTCGGTGTCAGTCCCGGCGCATGCGCCTGGAGACGCTTCTTGAGCGTCACCATCAGACAGTAAGCAAGGAATGCGATGAAGATGTGCGCGTCGACCCGGTGCTCAAGTTGATGATGAATGGGGCGAACAGCCAAGTCGCTTTTGAGCGCCTTGAACACGGCCTCGATCTCGGTAAGCTGAACGTATCGTTCCCAGAGAACTTTCGGGTCGTCCGCTGTTACGTTGGATCGTAACAGGTAGTGACCGTCTCGCAACTCGGCCTTGTCGAACTTCTCACGTTCCAGCTTGAAACTGAACGTCTCACGGGTGACCGGTTCGTCTTTCGCCGGCAGGCGGAGTTGAACGTAAGCAGCGGCCCGGCCGGCTTTCGATTTCGCGGCTCCGATGCGCATCATCAGCTGATCGCGTAGCGGGAGGCTATGACGCATGCGTCGCAAGGCCCGCAGGTACTGAACCAGACGACGGCGACGCATCGCACTCTCTTTGGCTTGACGCCCTTCGCTCTTGGCCAGGACGAACAACTCGCCTCCCTCATGCCACAGCTTGACCTCGACCGAATCCCGCACCTTCTGCCACGGCAGGTCGAGCCACCTCCTTTCCATCGCCGTGATCCGTGCCCGCGGTGTTCCCACCAGATAGTGAAGCTGCCGCTCCGGACGGCGCATCTCCTCCAGCATTTTTTCCGTCGGGATGCCTCGGTCCATCACCCACATTCGTTCCGCCCGGCCATAGGTCGATTCGATCTTCTCGAGAAAACCCCGCAGTGTCGTCTTGTCCGCCGTGTTGCCGTTCATCACCTCGTAGGCCAGCGGAAACCCGTCCGGCGTGACCACCAGGGCAATGACCACCTGCAGACAATCCGGCCGACCGTCGCGACTATAACCGCGCCTGGCCTTCGGGTTCTGTTCGCACTCCCCTTCAAAGTACGTGCTCGTCAGGTCGTACAGCAACACGTCAAACCGGGCGTTGAACAGATTCCGCCAGCGGTCCTTCAGAAACAGGAACAGCTCCTTTTTGTGGGCCAGCAGCCGATCCAGGCAACGGTACAGACGGTCTTTTTCAGCCACTGCAAAATCTACCCCCAGCAGTTCGTCCATCGCACTGTGGTCGAACCACTGCCGGTGCAGCCGGAACTCGTTGCCGGGATCGACGAGCTGATTGACCACCAGCAGCTGCAGCACCTTCGTCCACGGAACCTCCTCGCGACCCAGTGGCAGACACTCTCCCCAGAAACCAGCCAGCCCAAGTTGCTGCCAGAGTTCACACGCCAGCCAGCAGTTCCCGAACGCTCGCGGACGTCGCAATTCTATCCCCGACAGCTTCACCTGTATGGCATCTACGGCGTCGGAGGGAATCTCGCGATCTTCGGGAAACAAG
>JAHFTZ010000356.1 GCA_023265355.1 Terriglobus sp. | reverse complement strand
ATGGATTTCGTCGATCGACTCTACGGCTCCGTCGCATGTCAGCATGCGACTGGTGACCTTGTCGCCGGGCTTAGGGTGCCAGGTTTTCATATCGTCGTCCCTCGTTGGGCCCTGCTTGCATCACTCATTTGAGCACTTAGACGAAGGTATGCGGTCCCGCCTTCATTAGTTCAGCCCGAATACCAAAATCAGAGGGCGAAGAACGCGCCTTGCGGAATTGCTCAGCGCGGTGCCCCTGGCGGGACCGCAGGGCAACGGTTATCAGATTCTGGTACCGGACGCGAGCGAATTCTGGTAAACGTCGGAGCGATGTTTCCTCAAGACGACGATTGGCGTTTCATCATTTGCACAGGGCTCATCATCGCACTGTTGACGCTGGCGCTGGTTCTGGTCGACCGCCTCACCCCAGACCCATCCGTGGAGTGCATGAGGCTCCCGGGTACCACGTGGAGCACTAGCGGCAGCGGTCACTGCAAACGCGCCGGTGAATCTTCCCCCTAGGTCAACCGTCCAAAGATCATGTTGGAAACCAAGGACATCTATCGGATCGCAGAAGAGGCCGCTGAACCATTCCGCAAGCAGGTGAATGCCGGAGGTATCGACACTCGGTTCGCGGCGGGGTACTGGGAGGGCCTGAATACGATGCGGCGCGCCGTGGAAGAAGCGCTTCGCAAGCAGGGGCGATGACATGGCCCGCAAAGTGAACCCCACCACCCGCTTCTACGAGTTCCGACCCGGAAAGCACGGGTATGCTCGCTTCTGGATCACCGATGATGGGTGCCTCACCTGCATCACCGACTACGGCAACTACGCGTACTGGTGGGGCTCTCCGGGGTGTGAGTTTCGGGAGTTCCTGACGAGTTGCGACACCGACTACGTTGCCAATAAGCTCGGTGGTGGACGAGATGAATTCGACGGGGAGCAGACCGTCGAGAACATCAAGGACTGCATCCTTCGGCGCCGTCGCGAACTGCGCCTCACGCGCTACGAGGCGCGGCGGGAGTGGGAGGAGCTTCCGGGGTCGTGTTTCGATTCGAGCGACGACTTCGCCCACTGGATGCACCGCACCAAGCTCGAGGACGCGTGGGAGCTTTCGAGCTACTGCGTCCCGCACCGGGTCCAGGCGTTCATGAAGCATGTGTGGCCGCTGCTTGTGGCGAAGTTGAAGCACGAGCTGGCGAGCGAGGAGGCTGCGTGATCAGAACTTGCTGTGAACTTTCCTACGAAGAGGCGTACGAGGCGGGGGCCGAGGCACAGAACATCGCGCGTACGATACAACTGGCCGAAGCACTCGGTGTCGAGTACCACGGGCAATCATGGGAGTCGCTCATCTGTCTTGTCGACAAGGCCTGCAGCTTGCTCGTGAACCGCGAGACAGCGGAACGCATCGGGCGTGAGGTGAAGGCAGACTTCCAAGAGGCCCTGCGCGAAACCAACGAGATGTGGCAGCGCATGGATGAAGCGCACGCGTTGCGCACCAAGAGGCGGCGATGATGCTCGATAGCCAGACCACTGGGCGCTTCCAGCGGGATGAACTGCTGCGGCTGGTGGAGAAGAGCACCCCTTGGTACCTAAGGCGTTGGAGCGGGTTGCTAGCGGGGATCGTTGCCGGAGTGGTCGTCGTGGCGGCTCTGAGGGTGTTCTGGTAGCGTTGGTCCTCCCGCCATGAGCAAGAAACCCAAGCCATCCACCATCGCTGGCTTCCCTAAGCCTCTCCGCCATGCGCTCGCCTACTGGTCGGCGTGGCGGAACATGGGCTTTGATGCCGCCGAGATCTTCTTTGGCTTCGGCGAGGTCAGCGGATCGCCCGACTGCGTGTACCTACAGCTGCAGACGCAGGGCAAGAGTTTCACTGCGGTGGCAGAGCGCCTGCCCGGCGCCGACACGGATGACGTGTTCTCCGAATGGGCGAAGCTGGCGAAGGTTTCCAATGCTGCCTCGCTCGAAGAGCAGGTGGCCAACTACCGCGCGTTTCCTGTGGGTAACGACCACGCGTTCTTCATCGCCATGGTCAACGCCATGGTGGCCAAGGGCATCTACATCCCCGAGCTTGCCCCGAACTTCGCCGTGGGCAGCGCATGAGCCGATGGATGCGGCAGCTTCGGCGCAGGCGCCGCGCAGGTCAAGAGCGCGCTCGCCGCGTTGCCGAGATCGAAGACAGCTTTGCGCGTTTCATGCGCGAAGCGCGCGTGAAGATCAGTGAGTACGAGGACGCGCTGGACCAGTTTGTCATCCAGAGGCTTCTTGCCACGCGTCGCGCCTTGAGGGCGAAATCACGGACGTAGCAATCTCTGGTACAAGAGATGCAGGTGTGTGCTGCCATGGATGCACACCTACTCGATCCGTTCCGTCACGCGCGCCCCATGCACCTCTGCCCGTCATGTGGCGCACCCGATGATCTCACGGGCATTTCATGCTTTTGTGAGCCGGCAGCTGACGGTATCCCGCCGTGCGAGACGTGCGGTGCCGCGTTCGGCGAGTATGAGGCATCGTGTCCTCAGTGTCGCAGAAGTGGGCGTGTCGATTGCGGACTCGAACGCTTCCTCGATCCGCTCTACATCGAGCCGCTTCGCACGCCCGTCACTGCATTCACTGCGGAGGAGCCACTGGCTCCGATAGCCTTCGCGCGGTCGCGCCAGGAGATGCTATGCCGCGCCTCCTAGACACCGCGGAATCCACCGCCGTCATCGCGGCGCCTGCGCCAGCCGTCACTGAATCTTCGGTCTTCCAACCTCTCCTGCGCACGCTCGCACGCATTCAGCGGCGGGAGAGCCGAGGCCGCTTCCCGATGCACGGGAGGCTGTGGGTCGTATCTGAACTTGCGGGAGAAGGCGATCTGTCCTGGCGAGCGCGGTTCGCTGGCTCGTAGAGCACGCATGCGCGCGGCTTTGGCTGCCACGGTGGTCAACGCTTCTTCCCCGCAATCTCGAATAGCGAAGCCTTTAGCGTGGGCTCTGGAAGTACGCTTTTCTTGCGCTCCGCATTGTCGCGCGCTGAGCACCCAAGCGCCCAGCCGCCGCCCGTGTACTTGCGCATCATGTTCGCTCGGAACGGTGAGCGCTTCCACTCGCGAAAGCCAGCGGCCACTGCCGCGAACGGGTGGTAGCCCTTCTCGGCGATCAACCGTTCGCTCAGGATTCGCACGAACTCCGTGGCCTCTTCACTCTTGTCCGGATGAACCATCTCTCTCCAAGCTCTTCAGGTATTGGGCCTTCAGGATCTTCTTCATCGTCTGGAAGTCGACCATGATCTCTTCGGTGACCTTGGCGCATTCCGCAAGCTCTGCGAGCTGCGCCTCGAGCGCTTCGATGTGCTGCAGGAGTAGACGTCGATCGTCGGCAGGTGATTCATTGCCAACGCGCCCGCTGTCTCTTTGCCACCACTCGTCTCGGTTGCGGATCTCCTGCAAGCGCTCGGGAGTGACGGGAGATTC
>JAHFTZ010000355.1:2074-3435 GCA_023265355.1 Terriglobus sp. | reverse complement strand
AGCGTTGCAGGGGAGACTTTTTCGGCGAGCACAATCTTCATAGAGCCATTCTATCGGCTCCCGGCACTGCGCACCAAAGAGGCGGACAGATGTCTTATTTGAAGAAGTGTGGGATAAACGAGCTCAGGTTGTCCGTAATCGGCCCCGCACTCTCGCGAATCCCCATCCCGGCACACTCCTGGTCGATCATCCAGAGCCCCAGCACCGGATAGCGGTCCGCTCCATCCGGCTTGGTAGACTTCGCCTGCGGAGCCAGCGCCTGATAGACAAACCGCTGCCCACCGTAGGGTCCGTCCAGGTCCGTGCGTCCCTCTGGCGTAACCAGCGAGATGTTGTTACCTTCGCGCGAAAGCAGAGGTTTCTTCACATAGCTCGTCATACCCTTGGGTGAGTCAAAGTAGCATTCCAGCAGGTTTTTGTGGCCGGGATAGAGCTCCCACAGGATAGGCAGAATGCCCTTATTCGAGAGCAGCATCTTCCAGATCGGCTCGATCCACTTCATATCCCGGTAGGTTCCCAGAGCGGCAGGCCCGAACTCCTCGGCGAGCATCGCCTCCCACGGATAGAGCTTGAACATGGAAAAGATGATGTGCTCGTCCGGATCGACAAAACGGCCCTGATCGTCGTCCCAGCCAATCTCTTCCATTAGCATCTGCTCGGTGGGAATCCCGGCCTGCTCTGCAGTATCGCGCAGATAGGTGACAGTCAAAAGGTCTTCGACGTCCTCAACGCTGGAGAAATAAAGCGGCTTCGAGATATAGGGAGCGATGTCCTTCCACTTCGCAATCAGTCGCTCGTGGATCGAGTTGAACTGGTCCGCCTGAGGATAGACCTCTTCCAGCCAACTCCACTGCACTACCGCAGCCTCCATCAGAGACGTCGGCGTATCGGCGTTGTACTCCAGCAGCTTCGGCGGTCCGCTGCCGTCGAACATGAAATCGAACCGCCCATAGATCGCCGGTGGTTCGTCATTCCACGCCCATTCGATCACCTCGATGGCTTCTTCCGGAATCTCCAACTCGGCATAGCGCTTCTCGTCGATCACATGCTGCGCCGCTGCGAGACACATCTGCTGCATCTCGTTGGCTGCGGACTCAAGCTGGTCGACTTCAGCACCTGAGAACTCGTAGCATGCCGACTCGTCCCAGTACGTCGCACCTTCCGCCAGCAGGTCCGCAGGCGAATGAAAGTTCAACCCAACCGCCTCTACCTTCTCCCGCCAGTCCGCTCGTGGCGCTATCGAAATCCTTTGCATTACTCCCCACTCCCTCTGCTCGAAAAAATACTGCCAAAGCCGCCGCGCCTCACCGAAGGCGAAGCATAACTCCGCCCCGGCACCGCCGTATATCCGCCGCCGTACA
>JAHFTZ010000355.1:0-2064 GCA_023265355.1 Terriglobus sp. | reverse complement strand
CCTCCCATGCCGCCGTAGTAGGGCCGGTAGAGCGGAATAAAGAACGGGATGAATCCGCCATGCCCGTCCGGCCTCTGCTCCACGCGCTGCTGCGCTGGTCCTTGGCAGAGGTTATCGGCGACGACGTTGTCGTGCTCGTCCACGCACCGCTGCATCTCTGGCTGCTTGCATCCAGAGGCCAGCGTGAGTGCCGTAGCGGCAAGAAGTGGAGCAACAACGTGGAGCGATCGACGACGGGTCATAGGGACATTCCGAAACAGAGTGTACGCCGAAAACGGAGGCGGCCCACACCGAAGTGAAGGCCGCTGTTCTGGATTCGAACTACTTCTTCGTATGCTCTTCAAAGACCTTCTGCGCCGCGATCAGGCCCTTGCCGTACTCAAATCCCGGCAGGTTGAGCTTCGCCTTGGCTACAAGTTCTAATGCGCCGACGATAGCAATCGTGTCCATGTAATCGAAGAAGCCGATGTGCGCAATGCGGAAGATCTGGCCCTTCATCTCGCCCTGGCCGTCGGTCACGATTGCGCCAAAGCGCGACTGGAACTCTTTCACGATCACGCCGGAGTCGATGCCCTCGGGCGCAAGGATCGCCGTCATCGCAGCGGCGTACGAACCTTGTGCGAAGAGAGGAAGGCCCAGCGCCGTTGCCGCTGCACGCAGCATCGCGGAGCAGGTTTCGGCGTTGTCCACAAGCTTCCTGCTGCCTTCGCGTAGATCTCCGCCGGCCTGCGCGGCGAGGTAGTCCAGGGCCGCGCCCATTCCCGCGATCAAGGAGACTGATGGAGTGTAGGCGCTCTCGCCCTTGGCTGCGTTCTTGTGCTCCTTGCGGAGATCGAAGTAGTAGCGTGGGTTGTAGCTTGCTTCCATGCGGTCCCATGCGCGCTCGCTCACCGCGAGATACGACAGGCCCGGAGGAATCATCAACGCCTTCTGCGATCCGCCGATCAGTACATCCACGCCCCACGCATCCATATCGAGGTGCGTGGTGCCGATGCCAGTGATGCCGTCGACGACGAGCAGGGCTTCGCTGCTCGTATCCTTCAGCAGTTTGGCGATGCCTTCAATGTCGTGGCGAACTCCGGTCGAGCTCTCCGTCGCCTGCACAAAGACCACACGCGTCTCCAGCTTGAGGGCTTGCTTCACAGCCTCAAGATTCACCGTCTGTCCATAGGGCGCGGAGACCACATCGACCATGCAGCCAAACGCCTTCGAGATACCGGACCAGCGCTCGCCATACTTTCCTGCCGTAATCACGAGCACGCGGTCGCCTGGCGAGGTCAGGTTGGAGACCGCAGCCTCCATCGCTCCGGAACCGGAGCTGGACAGGACGACTACGTCATTCTTCGTTCCGATAAACTCCTTCAACTGTGCCTGGACCTTCGTGAACAGCGCGCGAAACTCGGGCGTGCGGTGATGAAGGTCGGCAGCCGCCATCGCAAACTGTGCTGCGGGAAGTAAAGGAGTCGGACCGGGAGTAAACAGGCGCGTCTTGCGAATCATAAGGCTCTTCCTCTTTAGCCTCGATTCTATCGAATGCCTACACTGAATTTCATGGCACCCAAGTGTCTCTGCATGCCGCCAACCCGTCCCTGAGAAGGATGGATGAGATCTGATCATTCCTTCCATGGCATTCATTTCATTGCTGGAATGCTTCGGCGGAATAAAAAAATACAGCGCGTGTCATATCACCAACTGTAATAGCGGTAACTAAGTTCACCCTTCATAACTGTAAAAAGGAAATATTAATGACATCATTTAATGATACAGGTAATTCAGAAAAACAGAATTCCCTAAGTAAGAACTTGAAACGCATCGCGAGTCTTTTTCTGTTATCGAGCGCATTTATCGCCTTCGGGGGCGTTGCATATGCCGATCCATCTTTCTCGCAGGTTGCGGGTGGAACCAGCAAAGACAGCCCTGCATTGACGATCCTGAATGAAAAGCCCGTGATGGTGATCCTCGCGAACGATAATACGGACGCAATGTGGTCGTCGGTAAATAAAGGCAACTGGACGCGGATATCTACCGGCACAACAAAAGCGGCTCCTGCCCTGATTACTGTAG
>JAHFTZ010000354.1 GCA_023265355.1 Terriglobus sp. | reverse complement strand
CTCCCTTTCAACAATGTCTCCGCAGTGGAAGAAGCCTTCCGCCTGCATGCGGGCCAGATCGCCTGCATCATCCTCGAACCCGTCGTCGGCAACGCCGGAACCATCCTTCCCGCTCCGGGATATCTCGAAGCCCTGCGTGCGATCACCGAACGCGAGGGCGCTCTGCTCATCTTCGACGAGGTGATGACCGGCTTCCGCCTCTCCCTCGGCGGAGCGCAGGAGATCTTCCACATCAAGCCGGATCTCACCACGCTCGGCAAGATCATCGGTGGCGGCCTGCCCGTCGGTGCCTTCGGCGGACGCCGCGAGATTATGCAGATGCTCGCGCCGCTCGGCCCCGTCTATCAGGCGGGAACGCTCAGCGGAAACCCACTCGCCATGGCTGCGGGAATCGCAACGGTCTCGCATCTCATCGCGGAAGGTGAGACGATCTACCCGCACCTCGCTGAAACCACGCGTCAGATCGCGGTAGGCGTCGCAAAGGCAGCCAAGGCCGCAGGTGTACCGTTGTCCGTAAACTGGATGGGTTCCATGGTCACCTGGTTCTTCACGGAGACGAACGTGATCGATTTCGATACCGCTTCAACCAGCGATATGGCCCGTTTCGGCAAGTTCCATCGCGCCATGCTGGAGCGCGGCATCTGGCTTCCACCCAGCCAGTACGAAGCCGCCTTCGTCAGCGCCGCGCATGGTGAAGCAGAGATCGACTTCACCATCGCAGCAGCACGCGAAGTCTTCAACGAACTGCTCTAAAACGACGAGAGGCCGCGAGCAATCGCGGCCTCTCGTCGTTTTGTAAGAAGTAAAACTACTTCTTCGCTTTTTCAAAGCGCTTGTTGATCTCATCCCAGTTCACGGTGTTCCACCATGCTGCGAGATACTCGGGGCGCTTGTTCTGGTACTTAAGGTAATAGGCGTGCTCCCACACATCGTTGCCGAGGATCGGATACAGACCCTGCGAGAGGGGTGAGTCCTGGTTGGGTGTGGTCAGGATCGTCAGCTTGCCGCCCTTGAAGACCAGCCAGCCCCAGCCTGCGCCAAACTGCTTCGCGGTGGTTTCGTTGAAGGTCTTCTTGAAGGTCTCAAAGTCGCCAAAGTCGGCCTTGATCTGCTCCGCGATGTTGCCCGTCGGTTCGCCTCCACCATTGGGCTTCATGATCTCCCAGAACATGGTGTGATTGACGTGACCGCCGCCGTTGTTGCGAACGACCGTGCGCACGTCTTCCGGCACGGCATCCAGGTTGCTGATGAGTTCTTCGGCGGTCTTCGCGCCGAGCTCGGCGTGCTTTTCCACCGCGCCGTTCAGATTGGTGACGTAGGTAGCATGGTGCTTGTCATGGTGCAGCTTCATCGTTGCTTCGTCGATGTGCGGCTCAAGCGCCGTGTACTCATAGGGAAGAATCGGAAGTTCGAAGGCCACTGTCTTTCTCCTGTTCAATCAAATCTCTGCCATCAGTATGCACCTCGGCACCTACCGCAGGCGATAGGTGGTTCGATGCGGAAAGCAGAGAGCACGATGCGGCCATCTCGCGGGATAAAGGCAAAGTTTCTTCCAAAGATGGCCCGGGCCGCAAAGGTGCGTTCTAATGGAGGGAGATGAACGCGCTTACGACGGCATATCGATGGTTGAACGATGACGGCCCCGCCTTCGGTGCACCCGGGCTTGAACCACGCTGGACTTCCAGTAAGAAAGACGCCGTTTGCACAGCCTATGCTGCATCCAGTCGCGTCTGGTTCACCGTCTCCCACGGCACGTTGAACGAGATCTACTATCCGACGATCGACCGCCCGCAGACGCGGGACATGGAACTCATCTTCACCGACGGCGAGACCTTCGTCCACGAAGAGAAGCGCGACTACGAGTTCGATTTTCATTACATCGACCCGGACGCCCTTGCCGTGCGCGTCGTGGCCAGTGACCTACAGGGCCGTTACACCATCACCAAAGAGTTCATCACCGATCCGCATCACCCCGTCGTCCTCGTTCACGTCAAGGTGGAAGGCGAAGAAGAAGTCCTCTCTCGCCTGAAATGTTACGCGCTGCTCGCCCCGCATCTCGACGGTGGCGGGGCAGGGAACTCGGCGCGTTCCGTGGAAGTGGCCGGGCAGCGGGCGATTCTTGCCTGGAAGAACGGGACAGCGCTCGCCATGGGCGTCAGTACAGGCTTCACGCGCACCTCGTGCGGTTATGTCGGTTCTTCCGATGGCTACCAGGATCTGATTCAGAACATGCGCATGGACTGGGAGTTTGGCCAGGCGCTCGACGGCAATCTTGCATTGACGGGCGAGATCGACATTAGCCGCAACCGCGAGTTCACCCTCGCCATCGCCATGGGTGAGGGCTTTCATTCCGCCCTCGCAGGCATGATGCAGTCGCTCTCCACGCCGTATGAGTTGCAGCTCAAGCGCTTTATCGAACAGTGGCACCGCGCGGCTTCGCCGTAGCGCCTCGCGGAGGCCTCGACGGACGGCGGCCGCCTCATGCGCATCAGCCACAATACGATCCTGGCGCACGAAGATAAGACCTACTCCGGAGCCTTCATCGCCTCCGCCTCCATCCCCTGGGGCAACGCCAAGGGCGACGACGATCTTGGTGGATACCACCTCGTCTGGACGCGCGACATGATCCAGTCCGCCACGGCGATGCTCGCCTGCGGACGCGTGGATACAGCACGCAGGGCGCTCGTCTACCTTGCCTGTACCCAGCGGCCGGACGGCAGTTTTGCACAGAACTTCTGGATCGACGGAACACCTTACTGGACCGGTATTCAACTCGACGAAGTGGCCTTTCCCATCATGCTGGCATGGCGTCTCTGGAAGGTCGATGGCCTGGGAGAGTTCGATGTATTTCCCTTTGTAGAAAATGCGGCGGCGTTCCTCGTGCACTTTGCACCGGTAACGCAGCAGGAGCGATGGGAAGAGACCTCCGGTTATTCGCCTTCGACGCTCGCCACGGTCATCGCGGCTCTCGTGTGCGCAGCGGATATCGCCAGCGCGCACCACTCTCCAGAGCTTGCAGAGTTTCTTCTGACCTACTCCGACTGGATCGAGTCGCATCTGGACGAGTGGACCACGACGAACGATGGATGCCTCCACCCCGACGTCAAACGGCACTACATGCGCGTCCGTCCGCCCTCTCCAGGAGAGCCCTTCTATCACGCGGAAGCCGGCGAAGGCCGCCTGAACATCGCCAATCGCGCTCCCGGAGAGAAGTACAACTTTGAAGCCCGCGAGATCATTGACGGCGGCTTTCTGGAACTCGTCCGTTACGGCATCCGCCGCGCAGATGATCCCCTGATCATCGACAGTCTCAAGGTGGTCGATCACGTTCTGAAGATCGATACCCCCTACGGCCCCTGCTGGCGTCGCTACAACCATGACGGTTATGGACAGCAGAAAGATGGAGAGCCCTTCATCCACTACGGGCAGGGCCGCGC
>JAHFTZ010000353.1 GCA_023265355.1 Terriglobus sp. | reverse complement strand
CGGTTAGGTGGAGGCGATGCAATCGACGACGATGCCGTAGTCGCCCGTGGGCAGGGCTGCGGGCTGTGTGGTGTTGCGTGCGGGAAAGATCGGCCCCCAGTTACGCGTCTTGTAAACAGCGTTCATGCGGTCGAAGTCTTTGATGTCTTCGAGGTAGACCTCCATCTTGAGGACTTTCGCGAGAGAGGAGCCAGCGGTAGTGAGGTTCTTTTCCAGCTCGTCCAGCACCCACTTGGTTTCTTCTTCGATGGTGCCTTTGACTCGGCAGCCGATACCGGAGACGAAGAGCAGATTGCCGAAGCCGACGACGGGCGTGAAGGGGAAGGGGCCGGGTTTACCGGAGGCTGCCCGCTTCTGCGGTGCCTGCGTCTGTGCAGGAAGCTCGGAGGCGAGGAGGGTGGCACCGGCGGCTGCAGTGGCTGCGTTCTTGAGAAGATTTCTGCGAGTGCGTTGCATGAAAAAACTCCTGCGAGGTGATGAGGGATCTGTCCACTGTACCGAATGCAGCAGCGGATTACTTCGCGGCGGCGATGGCGGAGGCCGGAAGGAGGTCGTTCATGGAGCCGGAGCGGTATCCGTCGGTATCAATGGATACGAAGTGGAAGCCCGCAGCATGGACGGCGGCAGAGATGACTTTGATCGTTTCGATGTTGAAGGCGCGGGGAAGATCTTCGATGGCGATCTCGATGCGGGCGAGATCGTCATGCGCGCGAACGCGAACCTGGTGGAAGCCGAGCTTGTAAAGGGCTTCCTCGCTCTGCTCGATCTTGGTGAGTGTCTCTCGGGTGACGGGCTGGCCGTACTGGATGCGCGAGGAGAGGCAGGCGGAGGCGGGCTTGTCCCAGAGGCGAAGGTTCGCGGCACGGGCGAGACGGCGGATGGTGACCTTGTCCAACTGCGCGTCGGCAAGGGGAGCAAGCGCGGCGTGATTCGCTGCGGCGCGCTGGCCGGGACGGAAGTCTCCACTGTCGTCGAGATTGCGGCCGTAGGCGATGGCTTTGAACGAAGAGCGATCGAGTTCGCGCTGCATGACGGTAAAGAGCTCGTCCTTGCAGTGGAAGCAGCGGGTGGCGTCGTTCTGAACGTAGGCCGGATTCTCCATCTCGGAGGTTTCGAGGATGCGGAGGGGGATATCGTGCTCGTTCGCGAAAGCTACGGCGTCGGCGAGGTGTGTGCGGGGGAGCGAGGGCGAGTCCGCGATGACGGCGAGCATCTTGTCGCCGAGTGCTTGCCGTGCCGCCCATGCGAGGTAGGCGGAGTCGATGCCGCCGGAGTAGGCGACGAGGAGGCCTCTGTGTTGCTTCAGAATTTCTAAGAGGATTTGTTGTTTTTCAAGATCGCCGGATTGGAGGGGGGATTCCATGGGATATACAAATCGTAACTCCATTCGTGGAGAGGAGGGTAGAGCACGGTCTTGCGCTCCGCTCAACCTCTCCACGAGGATCCCGACTCATAGCTCCCTTCGGGTCTGATAGGGAAGCCGTGCGTGCTTAATCTCCAAGACGATTCCGAAGACGGCGAGGGTGCGCAAAATGTAGTACGTCACATCGATTTCCCACCAGAAAAGGCCCTGGCGACAGGCATGTTTCTGATGGTGATGATTATTGTGCCAGCCCTCTCCCATCGTAACCAAGGCTAAAAGGAAGTTATTGCGACTATGATCGGGTGTGTTGAATCGTCGTGTTCCCCACACATGGGCTACTGAATTGATGCAAAAAGTACCATGATAAAGAAGCACCGTCGAAAGGATAAATCCCCAGAAAAAGACAGGCCAGCCACCAACAAGGAACAAGCAAATAGCCAGTATAGTCGGTGGGACGAGATAGTGACGATCGAGCCAACGGAGCTCTGGAAAGCGGCCAAAGTCGCCAATCAAGCGAGGGTTGTATTCGTTGTAGTCGGGACTCATGACCCAGCCGAGATGTGCCCACCAAAAACCGTCTTGTTTCGGTGAGTGGACGTCGTTCATCGTGTCTGATTCCTGATGGTGGGTACGATGGTGTGCTGCCCACCAGAGAACGCCTTTCTGAGCGGAGGTTTCTGCTAAGAAAGCTAAAATAAACTGGTTCACACGATTGAGCTTGAAGGAGCGATGGCTGAAGTAACGGTGGTATCCCGCTGTTACCCCAAACATGCGGAGCGCATAGATGCCTACCATCCACACAAGATATCGCCAGTGAAACGGGTAGAATAATACGCCCAAAGAGGCGACGTGAATTAGGAGAAAAGGGAGATAGGAAGACCCGTGTCTTTGGCCGACTGCCGTCATTCGATTCCTTATTATGTTTGTGTTGACTTTCCAAGACAGCGCAGCTGGCTAAGATACACCGGAGGGTTTAGGGTCTTTGAGATCGTATTTGGCGACGTGTATGTCGCGAGCTAACCCTAACTTTTTGAGCGTCCAAATGGCGTAGTAGTTGGTATCCAGTTCGTACCACGCAAGGCCATGCCGAGCGGACACTGGATGAGCGTGATGGTTGTTATGCCAGCCTTCCCCCCCGGTAAGCAATGCTACCCACCAGTTATTCCGTGAATCGTCCCGTGTGGCGAAGCGACGCGAACCCCACAGATGCGTTGCAGAGTTGACCAGCCATGTGGCATGAAGGCCAAGCACTGTGCGAAGAAAGATGCCCCAAAGAACCGCAGACCAACCTCCCCACGCGAGCAGCGCTACGGCCACCGCGATGATGGACACCCAGTGATACTTCGAAAGCCATAAATAGAACTTGTTGTATGCGAGATCGGGCACGTATCGCATATATCTGTTTGTGTCGGCATGCAGAGCTTCACCGCTTATCACCCAGCCCATGTGGGACCAGAATTTCCCGTCACGCGGCGTATGTGGATCTCCTTCACGATCTGAAGTTTGGTGATGGACCCGGTGAGTTCCTACCCAAGCAATCGGACCACCTTCAAGTGCAAGTGTGCCGCAGATTGTGAAGAAATATTCGAGCCAGCGCGGCACTTTGTAACCTCTATGAGTGAGAAGTCGGTGATATCCCATGCAAATACCGACGTGCCCCGCCAAAAGATAGAGAAAGATAGCCGCTAGAAATCCTTTCCATGTAAAGAAGAAGAGTGCAGTGATGGCCAATACGTGAAAAAGAATCATGACGGAGGTCGTCACCCACTCCAATCTTCCACCCTGGATGGCGCGGCCCGTGAAATAGACTTCAGAGCGGAAGCGTTCAGGTTTTTTCGAAAGCTTTCTCGTTTGAGAAGCCGTCAGCTCATCCGGAAGAGAAGGTTCCAGCGAGATCTTGGGTTTAGTCATTTATCTCCACTTCAATGGGGGTCGCTTAAAAAGCCCGATGTGTGAAGAACAATCGAGAAGTGCACTTTATTCCCGTGCACTTATCAATTCGTCTCGTTTTCCGTTTTCCTGATTCCACTCTCTAATTTTAAGTCGACCAATAACGCGCCCTTCGGCGTCGCAGCAGGTCTTGCGGGTCATTA
>JAHFTZ010000019.1:11086-12626 GCA_023265355.1 Terriglobus sp. | reverse complement strand
TCTCCATGCACCATTTTCCTGGCGGGGAAGCTCAGTTCTTTCTTGACCGCCAGCAGCTTCTGGCTTCGGGAGAGAAGCTCTACCGTCAGATCGATTTCATGTACGGGCCTCTCCTGCTTTATCCCGGATATCTTCTCGCAAAATGGATGGGCATCAGCCAAGTCTCCGGATACTACCTATGGTGGATGGTGCAGTGGCTGGCAGGCGTGACGATGACCTGGCTCTTCTGCCGATTTGTGGACATCGGAAAGAGCAGACGCTTGACTCTCTATCTTTTTCTCTTGATTCCGCAGATCTCTTCGCTGAAGGACGAGGGATCAAACTACACTCCGGTGCGACTGTTTTGCGCCGCTACCCTGATACTCGCCGTCATGTACGCCTGGAAGCGAACGGGGGACCCGATTCGGCTTGCTTTGTCTGCTGTTGCAGCTTCTGCCTTTGGCTTGGCAGTTTCCCCGGAGCAGGGGCTGGCGGTGCTGCTTTCGATGGGAGCATATCTGGCGCTTCTAGGTTGGTTTAGTCGCAACCAACGATCTTTGGTTGCGTTAGGAATCCTCATTCTTGGTGGGGTCGCCATGCTCACCATTGCAGCGCGTGCAGGCCTATTTATCAGCCTGAGCGATTTTGCCTCCGGCGGATTGGCTTTTCCGATTCTTGCATCTCCACGCACGTTGATCATTCTTTTTGTATACGTGATGGCGGCCTGTGTTCTCTACCGCAAGGTGTCACTGGGCTTAATTGACTCGGCCACAATTCCGCTCGTCGTTGCAGGGTGCGTCATCCTGCCTTCCGCAATGGGACGATGTGACATGGGCCACATGATGTCCGCGATGCCTGCCTTCGCCGTGGGCTCCGCAGCGATCCTCGAGCGCCCGACCTTGCGCCGTATCTGGTTTCCCTTCGCCCTGGCTTTGCTTCTGATCATCCCCGTCATAGGAATTTACTGGGTGTCCATCATGAAGCGCGTCCATCACCTCACTTCCGCCTCAGAAGTCCACACGCCAAGCTCCGCAGCGTTGACCAACGCTGCCCCCATTCCTGAAAGCGCCTTGCCCAGTGCGGCGGATCTTCCCTGCGATCGGCAGTACTTCAGCCCCAGCGTCGTTCCATCTCCAGTCCCTGCGCGGCTTTTGCAGTGTCTCGACAATGGCTTCTACCTTGGAACACAGGACGTTTTGACTACCAGAGCTATCCTTCGAAAACGTGAAGAGCTTATCCAGCGCCCCACCGTTCCGGTCATTCTTCAAAACGGTCCTCTTGAAGATAACTTCGTGCTTGAGACCGATCTGCAGGCACTGCGTGCAACCGAACTCTCACCCTATGCGCCTCGCGCACGGAATCCTCGGTTGAGCTACGAGCCTCTCATCTCGTACCTTCGAGACCATTACACCGCAGGTCCGGTCATAGCAGGCGGGCGACTGCGCATCTATTATCCGCGTCCATAACAAGGACTTTGGAATTTATTTATGGAGCAGACTGTGGACGATGCTTTTCTCAGCGCAGAAGAACTGATTGCGTGGAACGACAACACGGCAAAGAA
>JAHFTZ010000019.1:4351-11076 GCA_023265355.1 Terriglobus sp. | reverse complement strand
AACGGAAAATCCTGCTTTACTTGCTGTTCCCTGCGATATCTCCAGGGCGAAGACCGTAGGCGAGTTGCTGCAACATATCGTTGCGGTTGAGTTGCGCTATGCGGAGCGTCTGAAGGACCTGCCGGTAACGGATTACGCACAGCTTCCATGCTCTACGGCAGATGAGATCTTTGCGACGCATGACCGGGCGCTTGAACTCTTCCGCGGACTACTCGATGATCCTTTCTTCGACTGGTCGGAGGAGATCGAGTTCAACACGATCACGGCGGGGAGAATGCGGGCTCCACGAAGGGCCGTGCTGCATCATTCGCTCTTGCATGCCATCAGGCATTACGCCCAGCTCGCCACCTTGGCGCGGCAGCATGGTTTTGGGCCAGTGCCGCCCGCAGATTATCTCTGGCTCGTCGCACAACGGGCCTGACTTCCAATTCTCTCTCGAAGAGAGAAGCCTAATGTAGTTTGGAGCATCCCATACTTATGCAATCACAGTCACTTCGTCTTTCCGGTGCGTTCGGCATCGAAAACCTTACCTTTGATGCGGTGCCCGTGGCCGAACCGGGTGCGAGCGAAGTGCTGGTTCGCATTCGCGCGGTGTCGCTCAACTATCGCGATCTGATGATTGCGGCTGGCATCTATAACCCTCGGATCGAGAAGCCGCGTGTCCTGGGGTCGGATGGCGCGGGAGAGGTTGTCGCGGTGGGGTCTGGCGTCACAGCGTATCGGGTTGGCGACCGCGTGGTGGCGGGCTTTATGCCGGCCTGGATCGACGGTCCGCCCACGCTTGAGGGCAGACTGTCTGCGATGGGCGACGGCACCGAAGGAGTACTTGCGACCTATCGCATCCTCCCAGCCGAGGCGCTGGTACCAATCCCGGAGGCGATGAGTTATGAGGAGGCCTGCACCTTTCCCTGTGCGGGAGTCACAGCATGGCACGCCCTGGTATCGCTAGGCCAGGTAGGCAAGACGGACACGGTTCTGGCGTTGGGAACGGGTGGGGTATCTATTTTTGCGTTGCAGATTGCCAGGATTCGCGGTGCCCGGGTGCTGATAACCAGTTCTTCGGACGATAAGTTGCAGGTGGCCCGGCAGTTGGGGGCAGACGAGGGCATCAACTACCGGACAACACCCGAGTGGGACAAAGAGGTTCGACGTCTGACGGCGAAGGCCGGCGCGACGCACGTAATTGAGGTCGGTGGGGCCGGAACGCTCGAACTTTCGATAAAATCCTCCCAAGTGGGGGGACAAATATCCCTCATTGGAGTGCTAGCAGGAACGGCGGAGCCGGTTAGTGTTATCCCGATACTGATGAATACCCTTCGGATTCAGGGAATTCACGTAGGTTCGGTGCGGATGCTGCGCGAGGTCCTCTCCGCATTCGCCGATGCCAACATGAAGCCTGTGATCGACCGAATTTTCCCCTTTGAACAAACCAAAGAAGCGCTAAACTACCTCGCCACAGGCACCCATTTGGGCAAGATAGTGGTCAAGATGTAAGCGGTGCGATCGAGGAGGTCTAAAATGGCAGGCATGGCAGAGATGAACACTACTCTCGTCGAACACGAAGCTCCGATGGCTTGTGAGGACTTGATCAGCTCCCTGCGCCGGTTTTCAACCCTGGACGGCCTTACCGAAGAAGAGTTTCGCTGGCTGGCCGAAAACGGGATTGAGACCATTCATGAGGACGGGGAGCACATCTTTCGTGCAGGAGAGGTGCTGGAGCACCTGGCCTTCGTGCTGGATGGCTCCTTTCAATTTCGGCTGGTCCGGTCGGGGACTCTTGGGGTTTTTGTGGGCCGGGCCGGTCAGATCACCGGGAAGATTCCCTACTCCAGAATGAAATCGGCTGCTGGCGACGGGTTTGCCGTCGGTCGGACGCGGGCAATGTACATCCATCAGAGCCGGTTTCCTGAGATGCTGGCGACGATCCCGTCGATGACGCAGCGGTGCGTCTCCGTTCTGCTGGACCGCGTGCGAGAGATGACCCGCGTGGAACAGCAGGCAGACAAAATCGCCTCTCTAGGCAAACTGGCGGCCAACCTGTCGCACGAACTCAAGAATCCTGCATCCGCAGCGCGTTCTGCTGCAACCAGTCTTTCGAAAGAGCTTCGGAACTATGGCAACCAGAAGTTTCGCCTTGGGGCGCTCAATCTTTCCGACGAGAGTAAAGAGGCGTACCGGGTTTGGGCAACGTCTGTTCAGGGCCTGCTCAATACCACGGGGCCTGACACCTCGGACTCTATCGAAACAGCGGCACGGGAAGATGTATTTACGGAGTGGCTCGAGCGGCACAATATTCCAGATCCCTGGACGATTGCGCCAACGTTGGCTGAAACCGCGATCACGACCTCTCACCTGGATGAGCTTGTCGCCAGCATTCCCACGGAAGCATTGTCTACAGCACTCTGTTCGTTCGCCTCTGCTCTTCGTTCGGAACGGATGACGGACACGGTCATCGACGCGACTGCGCGCATCTTCGATCTGATCTCCGCGATTCAGGATTATTCGTACATGGACCAGGCGCCGATTCAGGAGATTGACGTCACGCAGTCTCTCGATGCCACGCTGGCCATGTTTGGCTCTCGCCTGGGCAAGATCGAGGTATTGCACGACTTTGCTCCGGTCCTTCCACCGATTCCGGCTTATGGAAGCGAGCTGAACCAGGTCTGGACGGAGCTGATCGAGAACGCGATCGACGCGATGAGCGAAGAGGGAGGCATTCTGACGCTGCGCGCACGGGTCTCGGGGGGATCATTCCTTGTCGAGATCTGCGACAGCGGTCACGGCATTCCGCCGGAGGTTCTGCCGCGCATCTTCGAACCATTCTTTACAACCAAGCCGTTGGGTAAGGGGCTTGGATTGGGATTGGATAACGCGAGCCGCGTCGTTTCGAAGCACGGTGGATCGATGACGGTCACCTCCGAGGCTGGAAATACATGCTTTCAGGTGAATCTCCCGCTGGAAGGTACCGGAGCTTACTAGTTCAGTAGAAATAAAAAGAGGACACCGGTTGCCGGTGTCCTCTTTTATTCGTCTCGATCAGAACTAGTAAACGTCCAGCTGATAACGCTTCTGCTTCTCCATCTCGGAGAGGTACTCCTGCGCGTGCTCGGGCGAGCAGTCCTTACCGTTTGCGATAGCATCGAGCAAGGCAGTCTCCACGTCTTTCGCCATGCGTGTCGCGTCCCCACAGATGTAGAAATAAGCTCCACGCTCAAGCCATGCGAAGAGCTCCGCGCATTTCTCGCGCATCTTGTCCTGCACGTAGATCTTGTGTGCCTGATCGCGCGAGAAGGCTGTGTCCAGGCGCGTAAGGAAACCATCTGCGTGCATGCCTTCCAGCTCTTCGCGATAGAGGAAGTCCGAACCACGGCGCTGTTCCCCGAAGAAGAGCCAGTTGTCGCCCTTGTGTCCCTCGGCCTGGCGATGCTGCAGATAGGAGCGGAAGGGGGCGATTCCGGTACCGGGACCGACCATGATAACCGGCGCGCTGGTGTCCTCCGGCAGACGGAAGTTCTGGTTGGCATGCAGGAAGATCGGCATGGTCGCGCCAACGTCTGCGCGCTCGCCCAGATGTCCGCTGCACAAGCCCTGGCGGTCGCGGTTATGCGTGTGATAACGCACTACACGGACAGTGGTATGTACCGTGTCCGTTGCCTTGGCCTGCGAAGACGCGATGGAGTACATGCGTGGCGTCAGCCGCTGAAGCACGGTGAAGAGCTGCTGCGGCTGCGTAATGCCGCCGGGATGTTCCGTGATGAGGTCGTAGAACTCACGGCCCCAGACGTACTCTTCGGCTCTGCTCTTATTGTCCGCGCCCGCGAGGCCCTTCAGGAAGTCCAGTCCCTTGGTTCCTTCCGGAGCGATCTTGGCGTAGCTGTTGACGCTGCCGCGCGTTAGCTTGCCTATGGCAAGGCGTGTGCGAAGCGCTTCCTCCAGGGAGATCTCCACCTTGTAGTGGTCGAGAACCCGTTCGTCGCCCTTGTAGCCGAGCGCGGAAAGGACATCTGCCACTTCGCTCTCGCGGTTTTCCGGCAAAATGCCTACGGCGTCGCCGGGGGTGTAGGTCATGCCCGGTTCCAGCGAGAGTTCGATGTGACGGGTCTCCTTTTCGGAGTCCTTGTCGGTCATCACATAGTTGACCAGCATGGTCGACTGATAGGGGTTATTGCGTGTGTATTTTTGGGTTTCAGTGCTCATAAGTTTTCGTTTGATTACGAATCTTAAGGGTAGCATGTTGAGCACAAAAAGGAGAGCGAGGCGAACTTCCGCCTCGCTCCCGGCTGGGACCTGCTTTGGCTCTTATTGCAGCAGTTTCAGTACTTCCTGCTGCACGCTGTTGGCCTGCGCCAGGGCGCTGATGGCGGTCTGAGCGAGCACCGTGAACTTGGAGAGATCCGATGAGGCCTGGCCGAAGTCCGTGGCAGTGATGTTGTTCTGCGCGGCGGTGAGGTTGGTCTGCTCCGTAGCGGCAACCTGCTGCGCCGAGGTGAGCTGGTTGATATCCGCGCCGACGTTGCCGCGCTGGAAGGATACATCGGCAATCGCGGTACCCAGGTTTTGGAGTACGGTACTTGCCGTGGCGGCTGTAAGCGTGGCGTTCGTCGCAGCAGTGAAGTCCTCGCCCGCGCCTCCACCAGTGACGGTGCCGACGCTTGCAGTGGTGAGGGCACCGACGGTGTCGGAGTAGCTGATCGTTCCGGATGCTGTTCCATCGGAGATGGTGAAGGTGTTCGCCGTATTTGTGAAAACCGCGTTGCCGTTGAAGTTCGTGGCGCTGCCGATGTTATTAATCTGCGTCAGGATGTTCTGGTACTCCTGGTTCGCCGAACTGACCTGACTGCTTGTAAGAGTGGTATTCGAAGCCTGCGTGGCCAGAGTGACTGCACGTGTAAGAAGGCTTGTGACCTGGGAGAGCGCGCCGTCTGCGGTTTGCAGCAGACCGATTGCATCGCTGGCGTTTCGTGTGGACTGAGCCAGAGCGGTGGAGTTTGCAGTGAGACCGTCCGCAACGGCAAGGCCCGCCGCGTCGTCTGCACCGGAGTTGATCCGGGAACCGGAAGAGAGTTGCTGCAGCGTCTTCGCGAGACTTGTCTGCGTTGTGTTCAGACTGTTCTGCGCGTAGAGTGCGGGTATGTTGTTTTCAACGTTGAGGGACATCATTCGCTCCTGGATCTGCTTGAGATAAGTGCTTCGCGCTTCCCCGGTCTCTGTCCGTTGAAAATGCGTCGCGCTCACAGCCCTCATCGGCTGAGCACAGAACGACTTGAGCGCCGGTTCAATTTGAGGCACACAGCGTTCTTTTCATCCTTGTCCTCTCCCCGCCGATAAGGTCTCTGGAGCCCACCAGATGATTGAACTCACACGACTCAACGGTCAGCCCATCAGCGTGAACTGCGATCTGATGCGCTATGCCGAGTCCACACCCGATACCACCATCACGCTTGTGACCGGCGAGAAGCTTGTCGTTCTGGAGAGCCGTGAGGACCTGATGCAGAGGGTCAAGCAATATCGCACTTCGGTTCTTCGCGACGCCTGGCCAAGTGCTGTCTCGGCGCTTTCTGCTCTTCAAACCTTCCATGCCACTTCCAACTCCACAGAGTAATCGGGGATATCAACATGGATATTGCTAGCATTGGAGGTCTTGCGCTCGCTCTCATCGGCATCTTTGTCGGCATGATGATGGAGGGTGGAAACATTGGTCAGATTATGCAGCCGACGGCTGCTTTGATCGTGATTGGAGGCACAGCAGGTGCAGTTCTTCTGCAGTTCCCTCTGAATATCTTCCTCGCTTCAATCAAAGACTTCATGAGCGTCTTCTTTCATCGCGGCACCGATGGGGAGGCTACGTTGAACCAGCTCGTGGAGTTTGCCAACAAGGCACGCAGGAGTGGCATCGTTTCGCTGGACGCGGATCTGGGGAAGGTGTCGGATCCCTTTCTGAAGCGGGCCCTGATGCTGGCGGTCGACGGCACAGAGCCTTCCGAGGTGCGAAAGATCATGCGGATGGAGCTGGATAACAAGGCAGAGTTTGAAGAGAAGATTCCCCAGGTCTTTGAATCTGCCGGTGGATTTTCTCCCACTGTGGGGATCATCGGTGCGGTGCTTGGCCTGATCCAGGTGATGCAGCATCTGGACAATATCGACGAGGTAGGCAAAGGCATCGCAACGGCGTTTGTAGCGACGATTTATGGTGTCGCACTGGCCAATCTCATCTGTCTTCCCGCAGCAGGGAAGCTCAAGATCCGACAGAGCGATGAGCGGATGGTGAAGGAGATGATGCTGGAAGGCGTGACGTCCATCCTGGAAGGTATGAACCCACGCATGGTGGAGACGAAACTTCGTACTTTTCTCTACGAGCACAAACCGCAGTCTGCCGAGATCGCCTGATGGGCAGGAAGAAAAAACACGCCTCCCACGGGGGACACGAGCGCTGGCTCGTGTCCTACGCAGACTTCATCACTCTTCTTTTCGCTTTCTTTGTCGTGCTCTTCGCAGGCTCCAGGGGAGATACAAAGAAGCAGCAACAACTCGCCGCTGCCATCCAGACAGCCTTTGCGCAAGGCGTCTTCGATGCACATTCCAAGACGCCCGCGCTTGCAGCCTCCGCGGGAGCGATGGGAAGACCAACGCCCATCGCCATGCCAACTCCCATGACGCCTGAGGCCACGGCGAGAAAGGAAGCGGCGGACAAGAAACGGATCTACGACGCGATGGCACAGATGGAT
>JAHFTZ010000019.1:0-4341 GCA_023265355.1 Terriglobus sp. | reverse complement strand
TCCGCCCGGTGCGAAATCTCCTCTAAACGAGAAGCGTGGCAAAGCGATCAATGCGGTCTCCTTCCGTAGCGAACCGGAGGGTCTGGTGCTGTCACTGCAGGACGCGGGCTTTTTCGACTCCGGTTCCGCCGCTCTGCGCGCGGATGCAATCCCTGTGCTGGAACGGATCGCAGCCAGCCTGCCGATGGGCCCCCTTCGTGTTGAGGGACATACGGACAATGTGGCGATTCACTCGGCGCTGTACGCGTCGAACTGGGAGCTTTCGACCGCACGTGCGAATGCGATTGCGCGTATTCTCCTGGCTCGAAGCCTTGTGAATCCGGCATCGCTTGCAGTGGCGGGATATGCGGAGTTCCATCCGATTGCCAGCAACAGCACGGAAGAAGGCCGCGCGAAAAATCGCCGCGTCGATATAGTTCTTCTGAAGCAGCCACTGGAGGAGTTGGCGGGGATTACGTCTCCTACCAAGGCTCTGGCACATCCTAGACCTTGAGGGTTA
This sequence comes from Terriglobus sp., assembly GCA_023265355.1. Lineage (GTDB taxonomy): Bacteria > Acidobacteriota > Terriglobia > Terriglobales > Acidobacteriaceae > Terriglobus. The sequence goes on along the minus strand of JAHFTZ010000019.1, from coordinate 3,842 downwards.
GGCGCTTCGACTGCTGCCTTAGGCGGCGCTGGCTTCTCCGCGATGCTTCAGATGTGACCAGACAAACCAGACGATGCCTGCGAGCACCAGCAGAATGACGGCGGCATCGGCCTTATGTAGAACGTGCTTGAGCATCGAGTTCGGATCGTCCCAGCTTTCACCAGCCTTCATGCCCGCGTAGGCGAGCGCGAAGCACCAGGGCCACGATCCGATGAAGGTGTAGATGTGGAAGCGAAGCTGTGGCATGCGGGCGATACCCGCGGGTAGAGCGATAAAGGTACGCACAACGGGAAGAAGACGTCCGATCAGAACGGTAATGCTGCCGTACTTCTGGAAGTAGTGGTCGACGCGGTCGAGATCGCGCTTCGACATCAGGACGTAGCGGCCAAACTTTTCCACCATGGGACGTCCACCGTGCGCGCCGATCCAGTACGCCACCACCGAACCGAGATTGCATCCTATGGCTCCAGCAGTCGCCGCCAGGAGAAGGTTCATCTTGCCCTGGTAGACCACGTATCCGGCAAACGGCATGATGATTTCGCTCGGCAGTGGGATGCACGCTGACTCGATGGCCATCAGCAGGGCGACGCCAGGATATCCGATCGCCGAGATGATCCCGGTAATGTAGGGCAGCAGGAAGTTGATGATATGTTCTGTCATGGAAGTCCAGACGAGTATACCCGTCGGCCCCAACTTGCCGCGCTCCCCGCAGGCTTCTACGATAGAGGCTATGGCAGAGACAAGCGCACCACCCGCAGAACGACCGGCAACCTCCTACGGCGCACAGCCCTCCACGCACGGTGGCCCGCCCGCACGCCGCCAGATCGTGACTTTCAGCTTCTACAAAATCCTTCCCGAGTGGAAGCGCCTGCCCGCGAAAGAGCGCGCGGCGCACAAGGCCGCTTTTATTGAGGTCTTCAAGCGCTGGAATACACCCGGCGAGTTCCTCTCCCTCACCTATTCGACGGTGGGAACGCGTGGGGACACCGATCTCTGCGTCTGGAGCATCTGTTACTCCATCGACGAGCTGAACCGGATGCGTGCAGAACTGATGGCAACTCCCTTGGGCGGCTACCTGGAAACGCCGCACAGCTTCCTCGCGATGACCAAGCGTTCGCAGTACCAGATTGATCGCGAAGACGAGAGCGAGGGCGAAGGCCGCGGCGCGATTCGTCCGGGCGGACATAAGTACCTCTTTATTTATCCCTTCTGGAAGACCCGTCCGTGGTACCTGCTGTCGATGGAGGAACGACGTCGCCTCATGGATGAGCACATCCGCGTCGGTCTGTCTTTTCCTCGCGTGAAGCTCAATACAACTTACTCTTTTGGTCTCGACGATCAGGAGTTTGTCGTGGCTTTTGAGACTAACTTCCCTGAAGATTTTCTCGATCTCGTGCAGCAGCTCCGCGAAACGGAGATCAGTATCTACACGCTCAAGGATTATCCGATCTTCTCGTGCGTGCGATTGACGCCGGAAGATGCCCTGAACCGCCTCGGATAGATGGCCACACGCATCAAACCAGTCCGCGACGCCACGGCGCCCGCGCCCTCAAAAGCGCGGGCGATTGCGGCTGGCGAACCTGCCTCCACGAAGATCAAGCCGGGCAAAACGAAGAAGCCGCTCGCGCCGGAGCGTGTCGCAGCGATTCTGGATGGTCTGGCGAAGGCTTATCCTGACGCTGTCTGCGCGCTGATTCACGAATCCGCATGGCAGCTCGTGATCGCGACCGCGCTCTCTGCGCAGACCACGGATGTCACGGTGAACTCCGTCACGCCGACGCTCTTCAAGACCTTCCCCACCCCTAAGGCGCTTGCTGAAGCCTCCATTCCAGCCATCGAGCAGATCATTCGCCCGACCGGTTTTTACCACTCGAAGGCGAAGAACATTCAGGGTGCGGCGCGGGTGATCGTCGAGAACTTTGGGAACAAAGTACCGCAGACGATTGAAGAACTCATCACACTCCCCGGCGTTGCGCGCAAGACGGCGAACGTGGTGCTGGGATCGTGGTTCAAAATTGCTTCCGGCGTGGTGGTCGATACGCATGTTCTGCGGATCTCGCGGCGGCTTGAATTGACGAAGCATATCGAACCGGTCAAGGTCGAGCAGGATCTGATCCGTATTCTTCCGCAGGACCAGTGGATCGACTACTCGCACCGCGTGATCTTTCACGGACGGCAGGTCTGCATTGCGCGCAAACCGCGCTGCGCCGATTGTTCGATTGAGACGTTGTGCAACTCGACCGACAAAACCTGGTCATCGCACTAGCGGTCGTTGAAGTAGACCCGCAGGACTTCCGCTAACGCGGCCACACTGGCTTCCTGTGCTTCGACGGTGGGCTCCCAGTTGGCCTCACGCATTGCCTGTGAAGTGACAGGGCCAATCGAGGCCATCACGGCATCCTGCGGAACTGTGACCTCCGCGCTCTGTAGAAGAATCCCAAGGTTACGGACTGATGAAGCACTGGTGAAGGTGAAAGCGTCGATGTCTGCGAGTGCCGTTCGTAGCGATTCCGCCGAATCTTCTGGAACGACCGCGCGATAGGCTGCGGCTACCGTGACCTTTGCACCCACTGCTTCAAGCTGCGGTACGAGGACCTCGCGCGCCTCTGCCGCCCTGACGAGAAGAACATGCGCGTCCCCTACGTGCGGAGCGAGGGCCTCCGCGAGGGATTCGGCGACGGCCGTCGGTGGCACAACGTCGACCTGTAGACCGAGTTCGGTTAACGCCCGCGCCGTCGCCTGCCCGATGGCGGCGACCTGCAAGGTATCTGGTACAGGAAGATCCAGGAACTCAAGGCGCGAGGCAAAGATCTCTACCGCATTGGCCGAGGTGAAGACGATCCATTCGAATCGCTCTACCGTTCGCAGGGCCCAATCCAGAGCGCGGTAACCATCTTCGGGCGGGACGATTTCGATCGCCGGAATTGCAATGACCTCGAAGCCGCGCTCCACGAGTGCATTCGCCAGAGCGGAGGCCTGATGCTTGGCGCGTGTTACGAGAATGCGCTTGCGATCAAGCATACGCCTGCAGCAGTTCCCGGGCTCCACGTGCGACCAGATCAGCAGCCACGCGCTCACCCAGGGAACGCGCCGACTCGCCTGCGTTCGCCGACATCTCCGAGGAGAGCATCTCGTCGCCATCTGCTGCAGTGACGTTCGCCGTCAGCTTTCTGTCGACGCACCATGCGCCTACGGGCAGAGAGCATCCACCGCCCAGCGCATGCAGCATCCATCGTTCGGCTTCCACGGCATAGCGCGTCTCCGGGTGATCGAGAGAGGCGAGCGCTGCAATCACTTCGGCGGCGTCGGATCGTGTTTCTACTCCAAGTGCGCCCTGCCCCGGGGCCGGACACATGGTGTCGGCAGAGAAGCGCTCGCGGATCCAGTCGGCCTGGCCAGCTGGTTCGTGCTCGGTAGGGTGCTCTTCCAGATGGTCGTGGTCGGCATGGGTGACGCATTCGACGTGCGGTTCGCGGCCGTGCTCGGGATGGGCGGGATCAAGATCCACCGGATGCAGCAGACGCCTTCCCAGGCGGTCGATTCCGGCGCAGGCCAGAACCAGCGCATCGCATTGCCCCGCAGCCAGCTTGCGCAGGCGCGTATCGATGTTTCCGCGAACTTCGACGAACTGCAGATCGGGCCGATGCGCGAGCATCTGTGCCTTGCGTCGCGGCGACGTAGTACCCACGCGTGCTCCGTCCGGCAACGTGTGGAGCTGAACCCACTCTGGCGAGAGCAACGCATCGCGAGCGTCCGCGCGTGCTGGAATCGCCGCAAGCGTGAAGCGTGCATCCATCACCGTGGGCAGATCTTTGAGCGAATGTACGGCAAGATAGATCTCC
>JAHFTZ010000352.1 GCA_023265355.1 Terriglobus sp. | reverse complement strand
GATTTCGGAGCACAATTTTCACTCGAACACTGAGACCTGAACTTGTTCGAGGAAAGACTTGCGCGGATTCAGAAATTTACCTCGGAGAGGCACATGGAACATTACGGTACGAATCGTAGAGACTTCCTCAAGCTTGGAAGCGCAGCCACCGCAGTCACTGCTGTCTCATGGAGTGCAAGCAGCTATGCCGCGATTGTCGGCGCAAATGATCGGGTTCGTGTGGGAATCGTCGGCTGCGGAGACAGGATGAAGCAAGCCCTGATTCCCTCCTTTCAGCAGCACGCCAAGGCGATGAACTTCGAGTTTGCAGCGGTCTCCGATATCTGGAATAGACATCGCGACGAAGGCGTTGCCTATGTGCAGAAGGTTTGCGGAAACACGATCTCTACCGCTCGCAATAATGAAGAACTCTACAACCGCAAAGATATCGACGCCGTCCTGATTGCAACGGCCGACTTTCAACATGCACAGCATGGTGTCCAGGCCGTGCGCGCTGGCCGAGACGCGTACTGCGAGAAGCCTCTCGCCGATACCATCGAAGACGCACACGCGATTCGTGCTGCAGTAAAGGAAACAGGCAAAGTCTTTCAGGTTGGTACGCAGCGACGCAGCACACCCAGCTATCAGAAGGCCTACGAATACATTCGCTCCGGCCAGTTCGGCGAGATCAATATGGTGGAGATGACGTGGAATGTGAACCAGCCCGGGCGCTGGCGTCGCCCGGATGTGGTTCCTCTCCTTAAGGAACAGGACACCGATTGGAAGCGCTATCTTCTGAACCGGCCTTACCAGGCCTTCGATGCACGCAAGTATCTTGAGTTCCGCCTCTTCTCGCCCTTCTCTTCGGGCATTCCGGATCAGTGGCTCGTCCATCAGATCGACACCGTTCACTGGTTCAGTGGATATCCGCATCCACGCAGCGTGGTGGCCAATGGAGGCATCTATCAGTGGCATGACGGTCGCACTAACTGGGACACCCTCACGGCTGTCTTTGACTATGGCCCTCTCGATGACATGACGAAGGGTTTCCAGGTCGTCTACTCGTCACGTCAGACCAACTCTGCGGGCGGTATCAAGGAGCTCTATTACTCTAACGCCGGCATGCTCGATATGGATAAGCAGCGCGTTAGTCCCGAGGGTGGCCTTACCGCCAAATCCGCTGCCGAAATGAAAATGCAGCCCAACCAGCTCAAGAGCTTTGCCCTGAGCGAAAACGTCTCCGCTGCGGAGACCTCCGCAAACACTGGGGCCGACCCCATGACCTCCGCCAACATGCTCAACTGGATGGAGTGCGTTCGTTCCCGCAAGACGCCCAATGCAAGCATTGAAGCAGGCTACAGCCACTCGCTTGCTCTCTGCATGACCGTTGCCGCCATGAAAACCGGACAGCGTGTTACCTTCGACGATAAGACGCAGCAGCTCGTCATTGGAGGCAAAAAAAGTGCATAGATGGCTCGCCTGCACCGTTCTCACCTTGGGCACTGTCTCGCTCTTTGCTGCTGATAAGAATGCTTCGTTGGGTGTCCGCGTGACGCCTGACGAAGCGCAGCGGCGCGTGGACGTCACGATCGACGGCAAGCCATTCACGTCGTATGTGTGGCCAACCTCGCTTAAGAAACCAGTGCTCTACCCGCTCATAGCAGATGGCGGGATTGAAGTGAGCCGCGGCTACCCACTCGCTCCACGTGAAGGCGAACGCCAGGATCATCCTCACCATGCTGGCATGTGGTTCAACTACGGCAACGTGAACGGCTTTGATTTTTGGAATAACTCCGACGCGATTCCAGCAGAGAATCGCGCGAAGATGGGCACCATCGAACAGAAACGGATTGTCTCTACAAAGAGCGGCAGCAACCGTGGCGACCTCACCGTCGAGAGCACATGGATCACGGGCAAGGGTGAGCCCCTTCTGCAACAGACGACGCACTACATCTTCATGCGAAAGGGCAACTCGCGCATGATCGATGAGACCGTTACCCTGCATGCTTTGGACAAGGCTGTTTTTCACGACGACAAGGAGGGTCTGCTCGGAATCCGCGTCGCTCGCTGGCTTGAATCCGCAGACGAGAAGGGCGGCATCTTCACCGATGCGAATGGTAAGCAGACCAAGGTGGAAGGCTCCACGGGTGCCGGAGCTACCGGCGTGTACACCACAAGCGAAGGCAAGACCGGAGATGCTGCGTGGGCAACACGTGGCCGCTGGTGCATGCTCGTTGGACACAACGCCGCCGGGCAGAACGTGACGTTGGCTATTCTCGATAGTCCTTCAAACCCGAACGCTCCCACCTTCTGGCACGCGCGCGGTTACGGCCTCTTCGCCGCCAATCCGCTGGGTCAGCATATCTTCGATCCCAAAGCTCCCCAACTTGACTTCACGATTGAGAAGGGCCATTCCGCTGTCTTTCGTCATCGAGTGATCTTCCTCACACACGCTGCGACACCCGCAGAGATAAACGATGCGGCGGATAGCTTCGCCAAGAGCTCGAAGTAGCTTCAAACCAGAGGAGGCCACCAGTCTGGTGGCCTCTTTTCTGCGCACAAGCCGTACAAAGCAAAAACCAGCCGGAGCAGCCTATAGGGACGTGGTGTGGTATTTAGCGGAATGCGTTAGAAGGTAAAGGAGAGTCCTGCCTGTAAAACCTTCGGCGACTGGGCAAGGTACAGAGTGCGCCCATCGCTTGAAACGAAGGGCCGATACCCCTGCGCCAAAAGGTTTGTTACATCCACTATAGCTTCGAATCCACGCGGAAGCATTCCGTTGATGTGGAGAGGCTGCCTGAGATGCAGACCGAAGTAGGCGGCCTCACCGTAGGAGTGGTAAGCGTCTACTGCCGTCAGGGTAGACTCAGGTTGCCAGCGATAGGCCGCGCGAAGCCGCGTTCCTGTTCGCAACACACGGCCATTCAGAGAAACTGTGGCGGCATGCGTCTTCGTCGGTCTCAGGGAGCCGAGCACACCCTGCACGGTCGCCGTATCGCTTCCGTCCGCGATCAGGGCGCTTCCGGTCTCGTACTGCCCGGTCAGCGTGATCGCCTTCGTCAGTTCTTCCTTCAAAAGAACGCGATAGCCGGAACTCTCATATGCTCCGCTGAGAGCGCGGAAGCTCTGTGTCGTCGGATCGGCCAGAACGCCACCGGCGGTGACCTCGGCTGCGGTAAGAGTACCGGTGCCTGCAATCGGAGCGGCGGCTATCTTGTCGCGATAGATCGCGATCTCCATCACACTGCGTCCGGCGTGGCCGGACAGGCTTACCGACTGGTGAACGCCGCGCTGTGTACGGAGACGTCCGTTCACCGCTACCGCGACCGGCATCTCGACCTCGACGCGATCCAGATCATCCAGGCTCTGAAGCTCTCCGGTGGTCGCGTAGCCATAGGTGAGGATCACGTGCTCGGCAGGCTTCACAGAGACGCTCACGAACGGAAGCATCGACACTGCATTGCCAGCAATATTGACCTCGCGGAGCATCGATCCTGCG
>JAHFTZ010000351.1:2861-3491 GCA_023265355.1 Terriglobus sp. | reverse complement strand
CGCTGATGGCTGCGCCGATGAGCGCGAGCAGGGCCGACTGCCAGCCGAACTTCCACCAGAAGAGGGGCACGGCCACCACAGTAAGGATGGTCACAATGCGGATCGCTCGTGCGATGGTGTCTTCAAAGTGCTTGTCGGTGTAGTCCACGGCTAGTCGGGATCTTTCATGAAGCGCTTTGCGGTGGTGATGATCTGAATGAATCCTGCCGCTGCACCGATGAGAATGCCTAAGATACCGATCCAGGTGGTATGAAAGTGGCGGTCCGCCCAGCTGCCAAGGAGCCAGCCGATGACGCATCCAGCTGGAAGCGCGATGGCAAGCTGGATCATGGATTCGGCTTTGACGAGATCGCCGAGTGCGCCCTTGGGTTTACCGGGTTCTGGTTTGGGGTCGCTCATGGCAAACCCTATGGTACCGCGAGTCTGCCAGGATCACGCATTCAGCCCCCGTGGCCGAGGTCAAAGCCGAATCGGCCACGGGAAGGATTGATCAGCGGCGACCGCCACCACGAGGAGCACCGGGGACATGTTCGCGCGCGCCATCGTGCCCCGGATTGCCGAGGTGGCCCTGCCCGTCTCGCGCCTCATTGGCGTGGAAGTGGTTGAACGCGACCTCGCCACGGTTCGGCA
>JAHFTZ010000351.1:0-2851 GCA_023265355.1 Terriglobus sp. | reverse complement strand
CCGTGATGCGGATCGAAACGGTTATCTACGTGGCCATAAAAACCGTGGGGACCGTGAAACCAGGGACCTGCTCCGATGAATACTCCGCCGGCGAACCAGTCTGGACCGTAGTAGCCATAGGGAGCGCAGCTATAGGGAGCATAGTCAAAATATCCGTAAGGGCAGGCAGGTGGAACTCCGATATTGATGGAGACTTGCGCCGTGGATCGGGGTGCGGTGCTGAGCGATGCCACTGCGGCGACGGTGGAGAAAACAAGAGTTTTCCAGTAAGACATACTTCCTCCTCTCCTTTTAGACCTCCGGCGCGCACGGTAAGTTTCGTGTTGCTGCACGCGCTCTGCATGATTGAAATCGGCAGTGTCGGTGGCCGGGGTGGATATACTTAGCTTTTGCGCGGAATCCGTCCGCTTTGAAGGTCTCCAGTTGTTCGAATCGAAGTTTGAAGAAGAGATGTTTGAGCTGCGGCAGCAGAAGCTGCAGCAGATTGCCGCGCTAGGGGTCGAGGGCGGCCTGAGCCCGGCTGCGGCCAGCTATCCCAACGGATTTATCTGCACGGCCACGTTGCCCGAGGTGCGCGCGCAGTATGACGGCGAGAGCGGTGAGGCGCTGGAGGCCACAAAGCCAGAGGTAGCCGTTGCCGGACGCATCATGGCGATCCGCGCGCAGGGCAAGGCTGGGTTCGCTCAATTGCAGCAGAACGGTGTGCGGCTGCAGATCTACGTGCGGCAGGACGCAGTGGGCGAACGCGCCTATGCGATGTACAAGTTGATGGATCTGGGCGACCACATCGGCGTGAAGGGCTACCTCTTTCGCACACGGACCAATGAACTGAGTGTCCACGTCACGGAGCTGACCTTCCTCTCCAAAGCGATGCTGCCGCTGCCGGACAAGTTCCACGGCCTGGAAGATGTGGAGCTGCGCTATCGGCAGAGGTATGTCGATCTCTTCTCTGATACCGGAGACTTTGAAGGCGAGGGAGAAGAGGCGAAGCAGACACGGCTTCCTTCGCGTGATGTGTTTGTGAAGCGCGCTGCGATTCTACGTGCGCTACGGAAGTTCTTCGATGGCCGTGGCTATATCGAGGTCGAAACTCCGATGATGCAGCCCATCGCGGGCGGAGCGGCGGCGCGTCCGTTTACGACGCATCACAATGCGCTGGATCTTGAGCTGTTTCTGCGCATCGCTCCGGAGCTTTATCTGAAGCGGCTTGTTGTCGGTGGCATGGATCGCGTCTACGAGATCAACCGCAACTTCCGCAACGAAGGCGTTTCGACCCGGCATAATCCAGAGTTCACCATGCTGGAGTTTTACCAGGCCTATGCGAACTATCACGACCTGATGCAGATCACGGAGGATCTGATCTCCTTCGTTGCGATGGAAGTGAATGGCACTACAATCACGAACTTTGGTGGCCACGAGATCGATCTCGGCAAGTGGACGAAGCTGAGCATGCGGGAAGCGATTGTTAAGTGGTGGCCTGAGGGTGCGGGCGCGGCTCCAGAGCTGGGAGATTTTGCTCACCCTGCGAAGATCGATGCGATGGTGACCAGCCTGCGAGCGAACGGTTTCAGTATGCCGTACGTACCTGCCGATCCGCTGGGAAAGACGATCGCCACGATCTTCGAGACGATTGCGGAGGAGCACCTGATCCAACCGACGATCATCTACGACTTCCCTCTCGCGGTCAGTCCGTTGAGCAAGGTGAAGCCGGATGAGCCGGAGTGGGTGGAGCGGTTTGAGTTCTACATTGGTGGGTTTGAAGTAGGGAATGCCTTCAGCGAGTTGAACGATCCGGTAGACCAGCGTGCGCGCTTCGAGGCGCAGCTTGGCGAGCGCGAGCGTGGGGATGACGAGGCGCACCAGATGGACGCGGACTACGTTCGTGCGCTGGCTTACGGACTGCCTCCTACTGGCGGCGAGGGGATCGGGATCGATCGCTTGACGATGGTGCTGACCGGCGCCGAATCGATCCGCGATGTCATCCTGTTCCCTCTCTTGAGACCACAGGCCAAGGCATTTTTGACTCCAAGCGACGAAGAGTCGGGGTCGGCCCAGTGAAGATTCTTTTTGTCGGCGACGTCTTTGGCTCTGCAGGGCGGAAGATTGTGGCAGAGCACGTTGGGCATGTCGTCGAAACGCACGAGATCGACCTTCTCATCATCAACGGCGAGAACGCCGCGGGCGGATTTGGGATTACGCCCTCGATTGCGGACGATCTCTTTGATCTGGGCGCCCATGTCATCACGACGGGCAATCACTTCTGGGACAAGCGCGAACTGCTCGATTATCTGAAGGTGCCTGCGGATTCGCACGGACGCCCCCGGAGGATTCTGCGGCCAGCGAACTATCCGCCGACGACTGCAGGCTACGGCGTCTATGAAGGCGAACTGCCTACGGGACAGACCTATGCCGTGATCAATCTGCAGGGGCGCGTCTTCATGGCTTCCAACGACGATCCCTTCCGCAAAATCGATGAGATTTTGAAGACGATTACGGCCAAGGTGATCTTCGTCGATTTCCACGCGGAGGCCACGAGCGAGAAGGTCGCGATGGGATGGCATTTGGACGGGCGCGTGACTGCGATTGTTGGAACGCATACGCATATCCCCACGGCGGACGAGCGTGTGCTGCCCGGTGGTACGGCGTATCAGACCGACGTCGGTATGAGCGGACCGTACGACTCCGTGATTGGCGTGGAGACGGATCTGGTGCTGCATCGCTTTCTGACAGGCATGCCGGGGAAGTTCGAGCCTGCGAAGGGCAATCCCAAGATGTGTGCCTTGGTGGTGGAGTGCGATGGCGGCACGGGGCGTGCTCTGCGTGTGCAGCGGATTATGTTGGGGGAGTAGAT
>JAHFTZ010000018.1:3247-12668 GCA_023265355.1 Terriglobus sp. | reverse complement strand
TAGAGCAGATCATCAGCACGACGCTAAGAGCGGGAATCACGGTGGCCGCAGGCCTGGGAATCGTGGGTGGGCTCTGGTTCATGTGTTCCTCGGATCTCAGCCAGTATCCTTCGCGATCTTTCACGCTGCAGACCCTGTATTTCGCTCGCCGCTCTCAGCCATTCGGACAATTGCACAGGCGGGTTCAGGCTCTGGAGGAATGAAATCTCTGGCTATCGCCCAGCTTGGCATTCTGCTCTTACTTGCCACTCCCGTGATGCGTGTCCTGTTCTCCGCTCTTGGCTTCATGCGAGAGGGCGACCGGACGTACATCGTCATTACATTGCTGGTGCTTGCCACACTTCTGACGAGCGCGTTTGCGCTTTGACATGTGCTCCTATTGACGCTTAGCCAGCGCTCCTGGAATTGCCTGCATCTCTCCCGATACAAACAGGCTGACAGTTGTATCTCTTGCTCCAGGAGAGTCCCGGATCAAAGACCTTCGCAAAGATGTCTGAAAAGGGGCATACTATCGGCGATGAACTTCAGTCGTTTCACAACATCTCGAGAGCTTGCAGCGTCTCGTCGGGACTTTCTGCGCAGTGCGATCGGTATGCTTTCGGCCACTTCTGCGCGGAGTGGACTCGTGTTACCTCTCGCGTCGATTCGTCCGGCGGAGCTGCGATGAGTCCGGAGCAGTTGCAGGCAGAAAGCTTTTCCACTTATGCTCTCCTGGCGCGCGCATTTGCCGCTCTCCATCTGTCCCTCGTTCCTGGTTCAGATCTCCTCTCTCGATACCTGCTTCCCGACGGAGCGGAGCTTCCTCCAACACCAGTGCGCTGCTCTTGAAGCGATGCGGCCCGGCGAGTTGGACTCGCTCCTCGCACCGATGCGCTCCATCACGCTGCCGCTTTTGCGCGAGGCGCGTGAGGATTGTTGCCGATAACACAGAGAGCATCTTTCAACCTTTAGGCCATTCTGAATGTAATCATTCAGGCGAAGCGGAGTGCAAGAAAGCCCAGGCTCACGAAGTGCGCCCTCAACGGCGTCGGACCTGCGCGAGGGAATCCTCGGATTGTCGTCTCGTCTATTTATGCCCCTTGGCTCGCGCGATAACCTGTACGCGGTGTACAGTTGGAACTCGTATACTGTTCGGAATTAGGGAATAGGGATTTGGATATCGTCGTCAAGCAAGCCAATCGGCCAATTTTGCTTGATTCGGTTTGTTGGTCTGGAGGAGTCGGGCTTGGGACAGATAACGGAGTTTCCGTTTGCGCCAGCAAATAAGTGCCGCGGACGACAGAGAAGTGTCGAGGCAGAAGCCTCGGTCCTCAAAGCGACGCTCTATTTGCTGGAGCGTAAATCGCTAAGAGAGATTACAACCGAAGCGATTGCACAGCGCGCGGGCGTGAGCAAAACCACGATCTACAAGTGGTGGCCCAATAAAAACCTGGTTGCTCTGGATGCTTATCTGAGCAGTATGACTGCACGTGTCGTCATGCCGGATACGGGATCCGCATTCAAGGATTTTACGCTGCAACTGCGGTCAGTTACCTCTTTTTACAAGTCTCCCTTGGGGCGGCTCTTCGGCCAATTCATCGCGGAAGGGCAGAGCGATCCTGCGATACTTTCCCTCTTTCGAGAACGCTTTCTTTACGCCAGACGGGATGCCGCGCGTGTGATGTGGCAGAGGGGCGTGATGCGTGGCGAGATTCGCAAAGAGATCGACTCCGAAATCGTTCTCGATCTCATCTACGGACCTATGATCTTCCGTCTGCTGACAGGGCACGGCTCCCTGGCAGAGGACGATTCGGAAGCGATGGTGGCGGCCGTGTTCGCAGGCATAGGTCTGCCCGGATATAAAGAGGCCAAAGTTCCAACGCCCAGACGGCGTCAAAAAAAATCCTGAAATATCGCTGAGTCCCTTCCATGGCGAGTTGCATCTATTTACTGAACGGATAGTTTAGTATTTCGTTAGGCTCGGTATCTGGAGCTCTCCCATCTTATAAAAGGAGTCTCGATGTGGATTGTTCGTCTAGCGCTTAGGAGACCCTACACCTTCGTCGTCCTATCGCTGTTGCTTTTGATCGTTGGCCCCGTAGTGATGCTGCGCACGCCGGTCGATATTTTCCCAAACATTAATATCCCCGTGGTTTCGGTGGTTTGGAACTACGCCGGACTTTCGCCGGGGGAGTTGAGCGACCGTATTGTTCTGCCGTTTGAGCGGAATTTGACCACGACGGTCAACGACATTGAGCACACTGAGTCGCAAACGTTGAACGGCATCTCAGTTACGAAAATCTTCTTTCGTCCCTCGGTCAACATCTCCCAGGCCGTGGCACAGGTGACGGCGGTTGCACAAACCGGGTTGCGACAGGATCCGCAGGGCACGACGCCGCCTCTAATCATCCAATACAGCGCGTCCAGCGTTCCTGTATTGCAGCTTGGTCTCTCGGGCGCGGGGCTGAGCGAGCAGCAGCTCTATGACTTCGGAACAAACTTCATTCGAACCCAGCTTGCAACGGTTCAAGGTGCCTCGTTGCCTTTCCCGTACGGAGGAAAGCAGAGGCAGATCCAGGTAGACATCAATACGGCGAAGCTGCAGGCCTATGGGCTTTCTCCGTCAGACGTCGTAAATGCAGTGAGCGCGCAGAACATCATTCTTCCGGCGGGTGATGTAAAGATGGGGTCCACCGACTACCAGGTGGAAACCAACAGCGCGCCCAGTTCGATTGCGGCCCTCAATAGCCTTCCGATCAAAACAGTGAACGGCGCCACGATCTACATGCGGGATGTAGGCAATGTGCGAGACGGCTTCCCGCCGCAGACGAATGTAGTCCGCGTGGATGGACAGCGCGCGGCATTGATGACGGTTCAGAAAACCGGCGAATCGTCCACCTTGGACATTATTGCGAACGTGCGTGCCCAGTTGCCCGCGATTGCAGCGCAGCTTCCAACGGCTCTCAGGATCAAGCCGATTTCGGATCAATCTGTCTTTGTAAGAAGCGCCATCAGTGGCGTGGTGCGCGAGGCTCTGATCGCCGCCTGCCTGACAGCAGTGATGATCCTCATCTTCCTTGGGAGCTGGAGATCTACGATCATCATTGCGGTTTCCATTCCGCTTTCCGTGATCTGTTCGTTGCTGATGCTGTCGGCGCTTGGCGAGACGATCAACATCATGACCCTCGGAGGTCTCGCGCTTGCGGTCGGTATTCTTGTCGACGACGCGACCGTAGAGATCGAAAATATCAATCGAAATCTGGAAGAGGGGAAAGAGGTAGAGCAGGCCATTCTGGATGGAGCCGCGCAGATCGCGGTCCCGGCGTTTGTTTCGACGATCTCGATTTGCATCGTCTTCGTCCCGATGTTCTTTCTCGCCGGCGTAGCGCGGTATCTGTTTGTGCCTTTGGCTGAGGCTGTTGTGTTTGCCATGCTTGCCTCTTATTTCCTCTCCCGCACAATCGTGCCTACGATGGCGAAGTACCTCTTGAAAGGTCACGAGCATGATCGTGCGGAATCAGCCGGAAAAAGCCGCAATCCTTTCATTCGGTTTCAGATTATCTTCGAGCACTCCTTTGAGAAGCTGAGGAACTGGTATCACGGCGTCCTCAGTTTGTGCCTCGAATACCGCCTCACATTTCTCGTCGGGATCGTGGCCTTCTGGATCGGATCGATCGTCCTGCTCTATCCATGGCTCGGTCAGGATTTCTTTCCGTCGGTGGATGGAGGACAGTTCAAGCTCCACGTACGCGCGCATACAGGAACGCGTATTGAAGATACGGCGCGTCTGTGTGACGAGATCGAGGACACGATTCGCAAAACGATTCCCGCCGCCGAGCTTGGTACGGTCATCGATAACATCGGGATTCCTTACTCTGGCCTGAACCTGTCCTATTCGAACTCGGCAACCGTTGGAACCGCCGATGCAGATATCCTGGTCACGCTTGCGGAGAAGCACGGGCCAACAGATGGGTACACGCATACTCTGCGGGACAAACTTACGCAGGAGTTTCCAGGGACGATCTTCTACTATTTGCCGACCGATATGGTGGGCCAGATTCTCAACTTTGGTTTGCCTGCGCAGATCGACATACAAGTTGTCGGGCAGCAGCTGGAGCAGAACCGTGTTCTTGCAGAGCAGATGATGCAGCAGATCAGCAAGATCCCAGGCACAACGGACCTGCGAATTCAGCAGCCATTCAATCTGCCTAAGTGGACCGTCAATGTAGACAGAACGCGGGCACAACAGGTTGGATATAGCCAGAGAGATGTTGCTACGGACGTTCTGATCGGCCTAAGTGGAAGCTTTCAGACGCAGCCGACGTTCTATCTGAATCCTCAAAATCACGTGAATTACAACATTGCGGTGCAGATGCCGCAGTACGATGTGCAGAGCCTCTCGCAACTCGAAAACTTTCCGATTGCGACGAGCGGATCGGGTCAGCAACCACAGATTTTACGGAATCTGGCCTCTATCGACCGTGGTGTGGAGCAGGGAACGGTCAGCCACTACAACGCTCGGTCCGTGATCGATATCTACGGTTCGGTGGAGGGAACAGATCTTGCGACGGTAGCGACGCATATCGACGGGCTGGTGAAAGATGCTAAAAACCATCTGCCCCGTGGTACAGAGATTATCGTGCGCGGCCAGATACAGACGATGCGCTCTTCGTTTTTTGGACTTGTCGTAGGCCTGCTGTTTTCGATTGTGCTGGTTTACGCATTGATCGTGGTGAACTTTCAAAGTTGGCTTGATCCGTTCGTTATCATCATGGCTTTGCCGGGCGCACTGGCAGGCATCGTATGGCTCCTCTTTCTCACGGGGACGCACATCAGCGTACCCGCACTCACGGGCGCGATCATGTGTGTGGGTGTTGCCACGGCGAATTCCATTCTTGTGGTGAGTTTTGCAAAAGAGCAGATGGAACTCGGCATGAATGCCTTGGATGCAGCGCTTTCTGCGGGCTTTACGCGTTTTCGGCCAGTCATCATGACTGCCCTTGCGATGATCATCGGCATGGTGCCCATGGCGCTTGGCCTTGGGGATGGTGGTGAGCAGAATGCGCCACTGGGACGAGCTGTGATCGGTGGCTTGCTGTTGGCGACCTTTGGGACCCTGACGTTCGTGCCGGTTTTCTTCTCCTTCGTGCACCGTAACGATCCAGGGATCACCCCGCCGCACGCAGACGAGGATCTCTCAGAGGCAAACGCATGAGCGATCAACGAAGACCGGACAGCATAGGATTAGGCGCAAATGTGAATGAGAGGAACAAGCGATGAGCGGCGAAAAACAAGAAGCACAGCAAGCACACGCGGAGTTCCGCGGGGCCCAGGGCCATGAGCATGCGAGACAGGAGCCTCCCAAGGCCTCCCGAAAAGGCATGGGCTTGCTCGTGTTGCTGGTACTCATTGTGGCCGTTTGCCTCGGCGTGCTCGGCGTCTTGAAGCGAAAGCATTCAGGCGCGGAGTTGAAGGAGTATAACGACGCCACAGCCGCGCCCACAGTGGAGTTGCAGCAGCCCGTGATGCAAGCGACTGCCCAGGAGATTGTGCTTCCCGGAAACATGCAGGCTTATACGTTGGCGCCCATCTACGCGCGAACGACTGGCTATGTGAAGGCCTGGTATCACGACATCGGCAGCCACGTCAGCAAGGGAGAACTGCTGGCTGTCATCGAGACGCCAGAGCTTGATCAGCAGTTGATGCAGGCCAGGGCTGACCTTGCCACCGCCCAAAGCAATTCAGCGCTGGCGAAGACGACCTCTGATCGCTTTGGAGATCTGATCGGAAAGAATGCCGTATCGCAGCAGGATACGGACACCGCAAAGAGCCAGTACGACGCCCGTGTCGCGCAGGTGAACTCGGCGGAAGCCAATGTCAAACGCCTTGAAGAACTGCAGTCCTTCGAGAAGATTACCGCACCCTTCGACGGTGTGGTCACGGCAAGAAATATCGACACAGGGCAGCTCATTTCAGCGACAGGAAGTACGACGACCGCTGGTGCTGGAACAATCTCGGGAAACAAAGAGATCTTTGACATCTCAGCCAATAAGGTCCTGCGCGTCTTTGTGAACGTACCCCAGATCAACTCGCCCGATGCGAAGAGTGGTGTTATGGCAACGTTGACGCTGCCTCAATACCCAGGTCGTAGCTTCCCTGGACGTCTTGTACGTACCTCCGATGCGGTGGACCCCGCCAGCAGGACCTTGCTCGCTGAAGTGGACGTTGAAAATAAGACAGGAGAACTGCTCCCGGGAAGCTATACCGAGGTTCATCTGCATGTATCGCACGCGGCGCCTGCGTTGATCGTTCCCGCGAACGCTCTCATCCTGGGGCAGGATGGTATGCACGTTGCAACGGTCGACGCGACGCACCATGTGCACCTTGTACGAGTGACGCCAGGCCGCGACTTCGGCACGACCGTAGAGGTTCTGAGTGGACTGCAACCCGGACAGGCCATCGTAGGAAATCCGTCAGACTCACTTTCGGAGGGTGAAGAGGTTCGGGTCGTGAATGCAAATGCGCCCAAGCCCCTGTCGACGGCGGAGAGCAAGCGATGAGCCTCTCGAAGACATCAAGCACGGCGGCCATGCTGGGAGTATTGGTGCTTGTCGGGTGTAAGGTAGGCCCCAACTATAAAGCCCCTGCGATGCCCGCCCCACCTTCGTATTCTGACAACGGTCACAACGGGAACTGGACCGAGGCAAAGCCCGCGGACGGTATGGATCGAGGCGCCTGGTGGTCGATCTACAAGGATGAAAAACTGAATGCTCTGGAGCAGCAGTGCGCCACGGCCAACCAGAACATCGCCGCGGCACTGCATGCTTATGAGCAGGCGCACGATCTGGTTCGCGAGAACCGCGCCTCGCTGTATCCGACCGTATCGCTCGGCGGCTTTGCGAGTCGTAACCGAATCTCGAATACAAGACCGCTACTGCCAGCCAACGCGCAGCACGATTACTGGGACTTTCTGATTCCTCTCAATATCTCCTGGGAGCCCGATCTCTGGGGCCGCATTCGAAGGCAGATCGAATCAAGTGCAGCGAATTCCCAGGCAAGCGCGGCCAATCTGGCGAATACGCGGTTGAGTCTTCAGGGCATGCTCGCAGTAACTTACCTGCAGATACGGGGAATCGATCTGCAGACGCAGCTCTTGCGATCGACGATCGATGCCTTTTCTGAAGCGCTGAAGCTGACGGAGGACCGGCTGACTGGTGGCCTCTCCTCCGAAAGCGACGTCGAGCAGGCAAAGGCCCAGCTTGAGGAGACACGCGCTCAGTTGATCGACCTCGGTGTGCAACGCGCACAATTTGAAGATGCCATCGCAGTCCTGATCGGCGTGCCCGCAACAGGCTTTCATATTGCGGAGTTGCCGATGGCCGGCGATCCTCCCAGTATTCCTACCGGTCTACCCTCCGAGTTACTTCAACGGCGTCCGGACATCGCTACGTCGGAGCGCTTGATCGCATCGTCCAATGCACTCATCGGCGTAGCGAAGTCGGCCTACTATCCGAGCATCGTGCTGGGGGGCACGGGTGGTATCGAAAGTTCACAGGTCAGCAGTGTCTTCAACGCTGGCAGCGCTTTGTGGAGTGCTGGCCCAAGCGTGAATGAAGTCCTGATCGACGGCGGCAGGCGGAGAGCCCAGGTGGATTTTGCAATCGCCCAGCGTGAACAGGCCGTGGCGCTCTACCGGCAGCAGGTTCTTTCCGCATTTCGAGATGTAGAGGACCAGCTGGCAGCGCTTCGCGTACTGGCGGACGAGTCTACCGTGCAGGATCGCGCAGTGCTGGCGGCGAAGAAGAGCACCGAACTTTCGATGATGCGTTATAAGCGAGGTCTCGCGCAGTATCTCGAAGTACTGACCAACCAGACGATTGAGTTGACCGATGAGCGTGCCGCGGCTGCATTGACCACGCGAAGAATCGTAGCGAGCGCGCAGTTGCAGATCGCGCTTGGTGGTGGGTGGGATACAACGCAACTGCCTAAAAATTAAACTCAAGTGTGTTGCAAGCTCTCGTTCGGGAATAGAACTCGCAGAACCTTGTCTCTATGCTGAGAGGACAAGTACTTGCGACACATTTTTCGAAGTACGATATTTTCTGCTGGGGTGATTGTGCGACTGCTGCCCATGCGCAGAGCGCAGCCCGGGTAAATCTTCCCTTTGACTTCACGGCAGCCAGGCAGCACTTTGCTGGCGGCTACTATGACATCATCATGGATGCAAATCTTGGCTTCATCACTCTGGTGAGCGAGGAAAAAGTCACGAAGAGGATCCGAATGATCGTCGGATCTCGTGACGCCGAGGGACCTTCCACTCTTCTCCGGTTCGACGTCTGCGGTGAAGAGCATGTTCTGCGCAACATTCAGATGGATAAACAAGTAACTACGAACCTGGATGCTCCGAACGGTCAAATGGGTGGTGTGCCCTGCGTCTCGCTCAAGTATTAGCTTGAAGCGAGGAGATCGGGTGAACATCTCGCCTGTAGCGGCGCGGCAAGCGCACGCTACAGGTAACCTTCGGATCTAGCTCTGCTCGTCCTGCCCAATTTGTGGCCGTTCATGCAGGAGACGTTCCGTAGCGCGCACCATGGGCGCCGCGTGGAACGCCTTCTGGAAGACGCGGTCGTTCAGCAGATTGCAGATCGCCAACAGGGACATTCCCTGATGGTGCACCATCCACGACTTCACCAGAACGCAATCTGGATGACGCCGCGAGGCTGAAGCACTGCTGTAGTCGGCTGCTTCGTAGAAGCCGTAGCTTCCAAGCCAACCCATCTTCTGCATCCGGCTAAGGTTGCGGAGCGCTGCCTCCGGTTCGAACTCAAGCGCCAGGCAGGTCGAGTAAGGAGAGATCACGGGCCCGGCTTCGGCGCCGTATTTGAGCGCGACCAGAGGCACACCAAACGCGTGATAGAGATAATTTCCCCACGGATCCGTCTGGCTGTAACCGGACTCCGAGATACCCCAAGGAATGCGTCGGCGCTTTGCGTACTCTTCCTGCACACACACGATGTTGTGCAGGGAACGCCAGAGCATCGTGTTCGGATAGCTCTCCATCCAAAGGGTCGGCATCAGGTATTCGAACATTGTTCCGGTCCACGAAAGCAGGACTGAACGTCCAAAGGCGCGCACCTGGTTTCTTCCCAGGCGGAACCAGGTCTGCTGTGGAATGTCGCCCTTGGCAATAGCTACGAAGACCGCCATGCGCGCCTCGGAGGCGAGCAAATCGAAGCAGGAGGAATCGAGCGCTTCGTCCTTCGGCGTGAAGCCGATGGAGAGAAGCTCTCGATCCGGACTTTGCAGATGGCAGAAATCCATGGCGAGTAGGAGATCCTGCGCCTGATCCGAGATTTTTTCCAGCTCTGCAATCAGAGAAGCGACCTCGACGCGCGCTTCGGCGATCTGCGCAAGCAGATCGTCCGCGAGACCAGCGGCCTGC
>JAHFTZ010000018.1:0-3237 GCA_023265355.1 Terriglobus sp. | reverse complement strand
AGACGTTTGAGATCAGCTTCGATCTCATTGATCAGCGAAGTGATGTTCGTCAAAGTCACAGAACGCATCGCTGCATCGAAGGCCTTCAACGTCGAGCGGCGCAGCGGTGCATATTTGGCGAGAAGCCAAGGCATATACCGGCCCAAATAGCTTTGGGCCGCCTGCAGGCGTTCGTCGATCTGGCGTTGCCACCATGCGGTATCGCTATCCCGTTCCTCTTCTTGGGAAAGGTGTACGGAGAGGCTGAGCTGAGAGAGATGCTCCATCGCGTCCAGCTCATCTTCCTCTTCGGGAAGAACGAAGAGACGCGCGGAGGCGGAGGCATTCATCGATTCGAGTACGCCCTGGCAATCACGCAGACCATTTTGCAGCACACTGGATACGAGGGGTCGTTTGAGTTGCTCCAGCGCTCCCATGCGCAGTGAGATGAGCGAGGCACAGAGGTTACCGCTATCGACGGTCGTCACCATCGGCGGATCCATTACGGCAAGCGTCGAGGTGTCGTGGAAGTTGAAGATGTGGCCCAGGTGTTTGGGCATGCGCGCAAACGAATCGAGCGTCTTCAACGTGAGAGAGGTGAACTCCGGCAGTGTGAGATAGCCGAAGGTGAGCGCCGCCTGTCTTGCATTTAAAAGCAGACCTACGTTCGTTGGCGAGATGCGCTCCGCCTGCCGCAGATCGCCTTCCTGCACGTTGTCGGGAATCAGCCAGTTGTTCTCCGCGGTGCTGAACTCGGCAAAGTATCTCCATGTGCGCAGAGCGACATGGCGAAGAAACTTCTCCTGCGGAGAGCTGAGGACGAATTTCTTCGACGGCCGTCCATCCAGCCATCGCATAAGCGGACCGGTGAACATCCATAGCGCAAGGATAGGGAGGCAGATCCACAGACCGGTGTGGCTCTGCACGATCAGGAGCACGGCGAGAACGAGGGCAAGCACCGGCGTGAGCTTCAGATAAGTGTCAGAAGCCGCCGTGGACGTGCCAGACTCTGCCTGCTCCGCCGTCTCCCACTCAAGAAGTTTTTCACCCGAGACGAAGCGCCGGAACATCGACCGCACGATCGCATCCACGGTGGTAAGAACCTGCGAGGGCAGGAAAGCGAGCGAGATCAGGACAACGGCCTGGGCCGAAAGACTTGCAGAGAATGCTTTGCCTATCGCCTTCCAGTTCCGCTTCCAGAGGGCGATGCTCAGAGCCATGACGAGCTGCATGTAGGCCGAAAGAAAAAGCAGCCCAAGAACGCACGCTGTCCAGAACACTCTCTCCGTGGGCAGAGCAAACAGGCCAACGAGCAGGAGTACAAACGTGGAGGTCTCCACCAGGCTGCGTCGCAGGTTGTCCAGAATCTTCCATCGCGAGGTGTTCGAGATGGGGTTGTTGACCATGCGATTTTCTTCGTTGGGAACGCGGTCAAAGAGCCACTGCACAATCTGCCAGTCGCCACGCACCCAGCGATGACGCCGTCGCGTCCACGCACTGTAGTGCGAGGGATAATCGTCGATCACTTCCACATCGCTGACGAGGCCAACACGCGCGTAGGCGCCTTCGATGAGGTCATGGCTCAGCAGAGCGCCGCGGGGAAAGCGCTTATCGAGGATTTCGTGCAGCACCGCGACGTCGTAGATGCCTTTGCCGGTGAAGATCGCTTCACCGTAAAGATCCTGGTAAACATCCGAGACGGCGCGCGAGTACGGATCCATGCCGCTCTCGCCTGATTGCAGCGAGGCGAGTCTGGAATGATTCGCCGAGTGGACGCTGACATCCACACGCGGCTGCAGAATGCCGTATCCCTGCCGTACGATCTTGTCCTTCGGATCAACCACGGCGCGGTTCAACGGATGCGCCATCGTGCCGATCAGGCGATGCGCCGCTCCACGAGGAAGCTGCGTGTCGCTGTCGAGCGTGATGACGTATCGGATGTTGCGGAGGTCGTTCAACGCCATCGACTTCACGGGAAAAGCATCGTGCTCCCCGCGGATCAGCTTGTTGAGGTCGAGCAGCTTGCCTCGCTTGCGCTCCCAACCCATCCATACGCCCTGGCGAAAGTCGAAGATCCGGTGCCGGTGGAGCAGGATAAATGTGCCTTGCTGCTCTTTTGCATAGCGTTCGTTGAGCTTCTCAATCAGAGAAATGGCATAGTCCACAAGCGGGCTGCCATCTTTTTCCGCAGGCTGCGTCAGCGAATCCGGAAGATCGGTCAACAGTGCGAAGTGGATATTGGGATCCCGGTTCGCGAGATAACGCACTTCAATCTCTTCTACCAGCCGCTCAACTTGTGCAACCGAAGTTAGAAGGGTTGGAACCGCAACCAGTGTGGCACATTCAGAAGGAACACCATTACTGAAATCCCATTTGGGTAAGGCTCGCGCAGGGAAGAGCAGAGTGACTAGGTTGTTGAGAAGGTCCGTTGCGGTCTGGCTCGCGGGCAAGATCATCAACAGCATCCCGAAGATCAATCCGGTCATCGATGCGTAACGATTGATATGCGGCAAAATGATCGCCGCCAGCAGAAATTCCGTGACCAGAATGATGCCGCCGATGTAGAAGTAGTCCGCCTGCTTCCGGATAAAAACTTCGAGACGGTGGGAGATGCGTGGGTGGTGTCCCACCATTTTGAGAAGCTGCGGACGTCCTGCACCTATCAGGTAGTAGCCAATATGCCTGAGCCTGAAAGCCTCGGGTGAGTTGTCTTCCGGCGCATTGCGCGCAAGTTCCAAAGCGGCCTTTGCCACCTGTACCTCGGAGTAGTCGGCTCTGTGTGCGATTTCGGAGACAGCCTTCTGGTAGTGCTCGCGACTGTCCTGCTCCATCGCGGGATACGTACCCGAGGGGTCCTGGCGAAGCACCGCTTCATAGCCTATAAGAGTTCCCAGGTAGCGAGGCCAATCGAGCTGACCCAGACGCTCCATGCTCTTGAGGCAACGTCCCATCCTGTGCAGTTGGGAGCCTTCGGTATGCTGCAGATGCGTGTTGGTCTCGCTGCCCGCGTGGAACATGAATCTCTCCAGCAGGGCAACTTTGAGCACAGACACGAGAGACCAGATCTCCTCTCCCAGCAGTGCCTCGCGCTCTTCTATTTCTTTGATAAAGAAGGACCAGCCTTCCTTGGTCCAGCTATCGCTGGTGGCTTCAAGAAAAGCTGTCGCCAGAAGAACGATGCGAGGTTTCAGGATGCCGGATTTGTCGGTCGCGGAGGGCAGCTCTTTCCAGAAGCGATGTACCGCTTTAATCTCTCGA
>JAHFTZ010000017.1 GCA_023265355.1 Terriglobus sp. | reverse complement strand
GGAGCACCTGATCCTTTCGCACCATGGGCGCTTCGAGTTCGGCTCGCCCAAGCTGCCCATGACGGCGGAGGCCATCGTCTTCTCCGCCATCGACGATCTCGAAGCGAAGATGCAGAACATCCGCGCCGAGTTCCAGAAGGCCCTCGACAGTGGCAAGGCGCCGGATGAAGTCACAGACTTCTCCCGCAGCATGGAGCGCGCTCTGCTCAACTCCAAGGCTTACCTCGCAGGGAGCGGCGGATCCTGACGTTGCGGAGAAGCCCAGCGTAGAGCGTGGATTAAATTCCAGATAAAGAAAACTATGAGTAGCGATGGTAATGAATAGGTGAAGCGATTTGCATGGACACCACTTTCATCGGCGGAGAGAATGGTTGTTCCACTCAACAGAGGCATAAGGCAGACATGGCGACTCAGCCCGAGCGAATTGCAGCACTTGAAAAGTTCGAATCCACCCATTCCTTTTCTTTTAAGGTTGTAGTTGGAGGGGCGGTCCTCTGGATGGGAGCGCTTACGGTGTGGTTCTTTGCAATGAACTCGAAGCTGTCCACGATCGGCCAGAAAATAGAAGATCAGACGGGCACAAAAATCGTCGAATCGCTAAACGCTCCACAGTCCCAAGAACACCTAGTTGCATCTCTCACTCAAGTCACGGCTAATGTAAGAGCTGCTCAAGCTCAGGGCGGTACCCCTTCACAAGCTAAGGCATTGCAGTTAGGAAAAGCTCTTGATGGCGTCATACAGCGAGAGCCAGGTCTGCCTGAAGCTTGGCAGGCCGCCACGACGTTGGTTAGTTATCGTGCCAGCTCGCCTCCTAATTTGGGTAACTGCCTCACTCGTCCATGGACTGTAATCCCTTTAAGCACAGGAAAAGTAGATGGTCCTATCAAGATTGGGTACCTCTTTCAGTTCCATGACTGCACACTGGATCTGAGCGACAGCGAGGCCTTCCTAAGGAGCGAAGCGTATAAGGGGTTTCAGGCGGCAGAAGCCCGAGAGCCCGGAACATATATCCAGTTCTTCGATATGGAACGCGTTCATCTCGTGTATTCAGGAGGTTCACTGTTTTTGTCAGATTCTGCAGTATTCAGAAATTGCACATTTGAGCTCCGCGTTGGTGGATCGCCGCCCCCTCCTATCCGGGAAATAACGCGCAAGTTGCTCGTAGCTCGGGACTATAGAAAAATTGAAATCGGAACCACGATCCCTCCTACCTCTGGGTAACATCCTTCGAGAAGTCGGCGTAAGTTCTTGCAGCAGATCGAACTCTACCTAAGCACAAAACTCGCCTCTGCCTCCGCAATCATCTTCTCCGCATCATCCTGAAGGAGCAGACGCTCGCGCACCTGCTTCATCGCAGTCGCGCGCACGCGCTCCACGTACTGCGCATGTGTTCCATAACGCTCTTCGATCGAAGGACGTGGATCATGCTTTGCCATGCGCTCCTCCGCCGTTGCTGTGAAGGGAATATACCCGCCGGTGAGGGCGCAGAACTGTCCCTTACGGAATCCGCTCGTCACCACGTTCCAACCCACGTACGTGCCTAGCGGAGCATCGCGGAGAGCGGTATACAGGCCGCCGATCTCGTTGCCATCGGCATCCAGAGTGGGCAGCACGCCCTTCGCTACACCGATCACGGGCTGCGGTCGCGTCTGGACCACGCCGGAGAGATCGTTGGCGTGGAACTCCGGGCCAAGCGCATAGATCAGGTTCGGGTTGAGCACTGGCATCGGCTCGCCGGGAATATGCGGAAAGCTCGCCATCACGGTGCTGGCAGGCGCCAGCGTTCCCGCAGCGAGTCTGGGGTAAACACTGGCCGGCGGTGGCGTGTCATCCAGCACCCATTGTTTGAGTGCGAGCAGGAGCGCGCGTCGCGTTGGGCTCTCGGGATTCGGATTCGCCTGCAGAACGCAGTTCCTGACCTCATGTTGGTGCAGGTTGAAACCGCCACCGCCGCCGCCATGCGTAGTGCTGTTTACGTAGTACCGACGCACGTTTGCAGGCAGAGGAAGATCAGCCTTCGCGTCCGTTCCCACAAAAGCCATCGAAGCACGCAGAGAATAGAACTCTGCAGACCCAAGCAGTTCGACGATCTTCGGGCAGTTCTTCGCTGCTGTACAGCGGTCCAGCAAGCCACCTGCGGGATTGCTGCGGACGGTGTCCTCGGCGTGCGTCCACCAGTTCACGCCGTCTGTGCCGACGTCATAGATCATGCTCGTCCCGCCCGGGACGCCGAAGCGGACGTTTTCGGGAGTCTGTCGCGCCGCGATGATCGACATCACACCGTCCCACACCCTGCGGCCCTGCTCGTCTTCGTTGAAGCCAAGGTTAACCATGGAGCGCAACGTATTCCCTGACTGCGAAACGCCGGTAGAGATCGCCGAACGAACGTTCCCCGACACAGGATTCAAGGTTCCAACGCTGTCCTGCTTTTCGTAGCGGAAGAAGGTATTCACATCGCGCATCGCGGCAAGGCCGACGCCGAGCACCTGCGGGTCTTTCGCCGTGTAGCGCAGTTCGTAGAGAAGGGAAGCCTCCGCGCCATTCTTCAGGCAGATCTTCGTCGCATCGGCTTTGCCGGGAAAAGAGGATCGCTCGCAATCGCCCCATGCCCAGTCGCTCTGCGGCACCTCCGCTACGCCACCCGTAGCGCCATCGACATCCTCGTACTGCTTCGTCACCAGGTGAGCGTGTGTGGTGTCCAAATCTGCCGGAACGGGCGGAACACCGGAAGAGATGTACGTTGCAGATTCCGCCAGGGCCAAAGTCTTTTTGCCCTGAGGAAGATCGTAGAAGCGCGCCACTGCAGCCCCTGTAACGCGCCGCGCCACCGGCACCTTCACGGTCTCACCCGGACCACCGGAGATCGCACGTCCGCCAAAAGCGATATCACCCTGCCAGCCGGAGATCAGAAAGTAGTCGCCATTGGCATACTCACGCGGCATCGCCGCACCGCCACGGTTCACCACGTCGTAGAGCAGAACAGCCTTGGCCGCAGGGTGCAAGGGCGCGTAGAGCGTGAAGGTCGCCACGTACTCCACCATGCCGCGACTGTCTTTTTCCGCCAGGTCAATATCCGTGATGATGCGGTTATGCGGGTCGCGCGGGTCCAGTTCGCCGTACGCGCGGCCTTGTAGAACGCGGTAATCCGCAGGCATACCGCGCCCTGCCTCGGAGCCATCCTTCTGCTCGTCCATCACGATCCGCACCACTTTTGCCTCTGCGGTCGCGCATAGGCTCAATAGAATCAGACCCCTTGCAAACGCTCGTACCCTGTACATTGCCTGCCGTCTCCTCGTACCTGCTCTCGCATTGTTACAATTTCTCTTTAGGTAAAGGAAAAAAATGCTTCGATTTTCTACAGCTGGCGAGAGCCACGGCGAGGCGCTCATCGCCCTCCTCAGCGGTCTCCCCGCAGGTATTCCCGTTGACCAGGAGTTCCTCTCGCACGAGCTCTGGCGTCGCCAGCAGGGCTACGGCCGAGGCGGGCGCATGCGGATTGAACGCGACGCAGCGCATATCCTCTCCGGCGTGCGCCATGGCAAGACCATCGGTTCGCCCATCGCCATGCAGATCGCCAATCGCGACTGGAAGAACTGGGAAGAGATCCTGCCCGTGGAAAGCGGCGATGCAGAGAAGCACAAACCCGTCACATCTCCCCGTCCCGGCCACGCCGATCTGGCGGGCGCGCTGAAGTACGACTTTCCCGATGCGCGCTATATCCTCGAACGCGCTTCGGCGCGCGAGTCCTCTGCGCGCGTGGCGGGCGGAGCGCTTGCCAAGATGCTTCTCCGCGAACTTGGCGTCGAAGTCCTCTCTCATGTCATCCGCGTCGGACAGGCAGAGCTGCAGCGCCCTTACGTGTGGCAGGAGCTCGTCGACCTCTCGAAGAAGGAGACTGTCCTTCTCAACTGCATCGACCCTGAGGCCGAGCAGCGCATGAAGGCGGAAGTCGATAAGGTCCTCCGCACCGGAGATACGGTCGGCGGCATCTTCGAGGTGGTCACGCACGGCCTGCCCCCGGGCATTGGAACGCACACTAACTGGGACGAGCGCCTCGACGGCCTGCTGGCACAAGCGGTTATGAGCCTTCAGGCGGTCAAGGCTGTAGAGATCGGATGCGGCGTCACCGCAGCGGAATCCATCGGCTCCGCCGTTCACGATGCCATCGCTTACACAGAGTCAGAAGACGCAGAGAAACACACGCGCTTCTCGCGCGAAAAGAACAACGCTGGCGGTATCGAAGGCGGTATCTCTAACGGGGAAGACGTCACCGTGCGCGGCTACCTGAAGCCTATCTCCACGCTGCGCCGTCCGCTCGCCTCTGTCAGCTTCGCGACGCGCGAAGTCACCAAGGCCGCATACGAGCGCTCCGATGTCTGCGTCGTTCCCGCAGCGGGCGTAGCTGCGGAAGCCATGGTCGCCATCGCAATCGCACGTCTTGTCCTGGAGAAATTTGGCGGCGACTCGGTGCGCGAACTCAAGCGTAACTTTGATGGATACCGCGAACAGATCAGGAAGTTTTAGCCATGCTCTACGAAATCATCAAATTTCCGGATCCCGTTCTTGAGAAAGTCGCCGAGCCTGTCACGCTCTTCGACGACACACTCAAGACGCTCGTCGACGATATGTTCGCCTCCATGTATGCGGCGGAGGGCATCGGTCTTGCTGCGCCGCAGATCAATATTTCGCGCCGCATCACGATCATCGATCTCAGCTTTAAGAAGCGGCCGGAAGAGAAGATCGTCCTCATCAACCCAGAGGTCATCGCGGTCGAAGGCCGGCAGCATGAAGAAGAGGGCTGTCTCTCTCTTCCCGATATTCGCGAAACAGTAACCCGCGCCGCATGGGTAAAAGTCCGCGCGCAGGACGCCACGGGCAAGCACTTTGAAGTGGAAGGCACTGAACTCCTTGCACGCGCCTTTCAGCACGAGATCGATCATCTCAATGGCATTCTTTTCATCTCGAAGATCTCGCGGCTCAAGCGCGACCTTGTCGGCCGCCGCATCCGCAAGTTGATGAAGAACGGTGAGTGGTAACGTGAAGCTCGTCTTCTGCGGCACACCGCAGTTCGCTGTCCCTTCGCTGGAAGCGGTCCTCGCCGCCGGACACGAAGTAGCGCTTGTCCTCTCGCAGCCGGACCGCCCCGTGGGTCGTAGTGGAGAGGTGCAGTCGACGCCCGTCAAACAGGCCGCGCTCGCACACAACCTGCGCGTGGTGCAGCCGGAGAAGCTGAAGAACAATACAGAGCTTCGCGAGAAGATCGAAGGCATCGCGCCCGATGCGATCCTCATCGTCGCCTACGGTCGCATCATTCCTCAGTGGATGCTCGATGTGCCTCGCTTCGGCAACATCAATCTGCACGGCTCGCTTCTCCCACGCTGGCGCGGCGCAGCGCCCATACAGTGGGCCGTCGCGGCAGGCGATACGAAGACCGGCGTCACCACCATGCGCATCGATGCGGGTCTCGACACCGGAGACATGTTGCTCAAGCGTGAGGTTCCCATCGGTCCACACACCACCTCGCCGGAGCTCTTTGCGGAGCTTGCGTCCATCGGCGCGCTTCTTACGGTGCAGACGCTGCAGTGCCTCGAAGCGGGCAACGTTACTCCGATCAAACAGAACGACGCCGAAGCCACGCTCGCGCCCATCCTCACGCGCGAAGATGGACGCATCGATTTCACACAGACCGCGGAGACCATCTACAACCGCTTCCGTGGCTTCCAGCCATGGCCCGGCGCGTTTACTTCGCTGCGCGGCAAGAAGCTCATCGTCCACGCCATGCGCCCGTGTTCGCAACCCACAGAGCATGCGCCCGGAACGCTCTTCGTCGAAGAGACGCACCTCCTTGTAGCCTGCGCCAACCAGACCGCGATCTTTCTCGAAGAGCTCCAGCTCGAAGGCAAGCGCCGCATGCCCGCCGAAGAATTTCTTCGGGGCTTTCAGATTAAAGAGGGCGAACTACTCCAATGACCGAAACGCCCGCCAGAATCTCCGCAGCCCGCACCGCGGCCTTTACCATCCTCCACCGCGTCGCCTCTGGCAAAGGTCACTCTGACGATCTGCTGCACACCATGGCAGTCAACGCACTCTCTTCAGAAGACCGCAATCTCACCACGACGCTTGTGCTGGGAACGCTGCGCTGGCAGCTCGCCATCGACAGCATCCTTCGCCCGTATCTGCAGCGTCCGTTTCAGGAGATGCCCGCGCCCGTCCTTCTCGCCCTGCGCCTCGGCACATTTCAGCTGCTGTTGCTTGACCGCATCCCGGATCACGCCGCGCTGAACGAGAGCGTAGAGCTTGCCCGCGCCAACGGTGCACCGCACGCAGCTGGCATGGTGAACGCTGTTCTTCGTCGCGTGCAGCGCGAAGGCGCGACGCTCAAGAAGAATCTCGATCCCGAAGCCGCGCATCCGCAGTGGCTCCTCGATCGCTGGAAGCACACCTACGGCAATCGCACCGCGCACTCGATCGCGGAGGCGGATCAGCACGAACCGAATATCCCTTCGCTTTTCAATGCGACTGAGAACGCGCAGCAGATGGACGATGGCTCACGCCTCATCGCAGAGCTTACGGCAGCTTCGTCCGTTGGTGCGCAGCGCATCCTCGACTGCTGCGCCGCTCCGGGAGGTAAGACCCTTGTGCTGGCCGCGCGTCATCCCGAAGCAAAGATCGTGGCGGCAGATCTCAGCCCGCGACGCCTCTCCGCGATGCAGCGCCGCGTCGAGCGGGCGGGTCTTCCTAACATCGAAACCGTCGTCGCCGATCTCACCGCCCAGCAACGCAGCGGACCATTTACGAAGCCCTTCCAACTCATCCTCTGTGATGTTCCCTGCAGCGGTACAGGCACGCTGGCGCGCAATCCCGAGATCCGCCACACCATCCGTCCCGAAGAGTTCGCACGGCAGTCCGAACGCCAGCGCGCCATCCTTTCCACGGCGCTCTCTCTGCTCGCTCCCGGTGGACGCCTGATTTACTCAACGTGCTCGCTGGAGCCGGAGGAGAACGAGGACGTCGTGCGCTCGGTGCTCAGCCAGCCGCAGCACGCCGCGCTCAAGCAGCTGGACATCGCTCCACTCTTCGCGCGTCTCGCGAAGGAAAACATCCTGTCCGCAGAGTCGGCAGCACATCTCCGCGACACGGCCCTCCGCGGCACTACGCTCCGCACACTGCCCGGAACCCACGCGACCGACGGCTTCTTCGCTGCACTTATCGAGCGCCCTGCCTGATTGATCGCGAAAGAAACAGCCGATCCCTCCGCTCCGCTACGGGATGACAAAAGGGGCTCGAAGAGGGACCCGATCGCTTACGGTTGGGAAGGAGCAGCCACCACAGCCGGAGCATTCCGCGCGCCATTCAGATAGGCTCTGATCGTATCCGCCCCCGTCACACGCGCACCCGCCAGTGGAAGCTGCGAGGTCACTGTGCCGACTGTCAAAACAGGAGGAGCCGGTGCCACAGGAATCGCAACAGGAGCCATCTGCCCCACCACCTGCGCTGCCGTGACCGCCGGAATCACCGGTGGAGCAACATACGGCGTAATGGCCAGCAACCGCAGACCAGCAGCAGACATGCGCGTCTGCGCCTCATGCCAGCTCAGACCCACAAGGTTCGGCATCACATACGCTTTTGTAGTCAGCGTCTCACCTGAGCTGAGCAGAAGGCTCACCTGCGGCTTGTCCACGCCCTCGGCGTTGGGAGGCGGCGTCTGCGCCAGCACCATCTCGCTCGATCCAGGAGCGGGGATATGCGCCAGGGCACCGAGATCCAGAAGCGCATGCCGGACCGCCATCGCCGCATCGCGTTCTGTCATTCCCACGGTGTCCGGGATCGAAACCTTCTGGCTGCCGATGCTCTCGGTTACGCGCACATGCCAGTCAGGGCGCACCTTGCTGCCCGCGCTGGGAGACTGCGACAGAACGCGCCCACTGGGTACAGTGGTGGAGTAAAACTTGTTTTCGAGCGTCAGGTTCAGGCGCGCCTTCGACGTCATCGCTGCGGCTTCTTCGAGCGTCAGGCCGCTCAAATTCGGCACTTCCACCTCCGATCCGTGGATCGCAAGGCGCATCGTCAACAGCGCAGAGACAAGGGCTACGGAGAGCATGGCCAGCACCGTCATCACGATATGGAAGTACCGGCGCGCCTGCAGCATGCGCCAGCTCGGCTTCCTGACCGGCCCTCTCCTCCATCGCACACGTATCGCCACGTCGTCTCCGTCCTATCGCATGTTATCTGTTGCTGGTTCCGGATGGATCAGAAGCCGCGCGACCTCGGGGCAGCTACGGCGGAAGCTGGCCTCCAGCTCGGAGATGACCGTGTGCACGCGAGCCATCTCCAGATCGTCCGGCATGGTGCAGTGGCAACTCATCTGTACGCGGTCGCCGACGCGGATCATCTTCACGTTGTGTACATCCAGCACTTCTTCGAAGCCTTCCGCTGCATCGCAGAGAAGGGCGTTCAGGCGCTCATCGGAGACCATCTCCGGACGTTCGATGGTCGCCTCTTCGCTCTCGATATGGGTTGCAATCGCCGCGATCTCCGGCACCTCGCTGCACATCTGCGCTTCGATGCGCGTCACCAGATCATGGGCTTCGCGCAGAGACATTGTTGCGGCCAACTCAAGATGCTGCTCGACGTGAAGGCCATCGTCATACTCCTGCACCGTCACGTCGTGAATGGAAAGATCGTTGCGCTGCGCCACGGCACGGACGCGGTCAAAGACGCTCTCTTCCACTGTCGCCACAGGCACCGTGCGAATCATCACATCGGAGTCCGGAAGCGACTTCTGCACGGCGCGGGTCGCGGCTTCCACGAGCTGCTCCGTCCGCTGGAAGGTCATGTTGCGCGGCATCTCTACGGTGACGTCGGCGAAGTACTTTGCGCCTGAACGTCGCATGCGCACACGCTCCACGCCAAGGACGCCGTCCACGCCCTCGATGGCTTTGGCCACGTCGCGCTGCAGCCCCGGAGGCGTGCTGTCGAGAAGGGCATTGACCGTCTCCCGCGCCAGCTTCCAGCTGACGTGAAGAATGATGCAGCTTACTACTAGAGCCGCGAAGGGATCGGCGAACTCCAGCCACCGCAGTTGCCAGTGCTGCCCGGCATAGGTTGCGCCCAGACCGACGAGCACCGCCGCGCTCGACCAGATGTCGGTGCCGAAGTGCATCGCATCGGCTTCCAGTGCCTGCGACTGAGACTCGCGTGCCACGCGCCCCAGTTGCCGGGAACGCGTCCAGTCCACAACGATGGAAAGAAGCAGAACGACGACGGGCCAGATGGAAAACTTCAGCTCCGGCAGGTCGCCCAGCATGCGGCGAATGGCTTCCACCACAATCCATACGCACGAAGCCAGCATCAGCACCGTCTCGATAAACGCGGAGAGGCTCTCGATCTTGCCATGGCCGTAGGTGTGGTCTTCGTCGGCGGGCTTGTCGGAGACGCGAACGCTGAAGAGCGTGATGGCTGCTGCGATCAGATCGATGCCGGAGTGGGCTGCTTCACTCAGCATGCCGAGGGAGCCAGTCATCACGCCGGTGACGATCTTGAGTGCCGTGATGAACGCCGCGCCGATGACGCTGCTCAGCGCTGCGCCCTGTTTGGCGGCGCTGTGCGTGGAGATCGCATTTAATTCGGCACTCCGGATCGGGTCCTTCATCGCTTCCTCAGCCTACACGGTAGCTTTAGCGGGGATCGCCAGCAATGCCACGAAAGAGTCCGGCCACGCCAAAGAGGTAAGGCGTCCATGCAGTTTTGGCGAAGCCCGCCTCCGCCATCATGCCCAGCATCACTTTGGGCTTTGGAAACTTCTCCACGGACGCGGGCAGGTAGGTATACGAACTTTTGCTTCCGCTGATCATTGCTCCGATGCGCGGCAGTACCTGTTTGAAGTACACGCGGTACGCCTTGCCCAGCAGACCCTCGGGCTCGCCGAAGTCGAGAATCCCGATCTGTCCGCCCGGCTTGAGGACGCGCCGGATCTCGCGCAGGCCAGCTTCGTAGTCGGCGAGATTGCGGAAGCCGAATGCGGAGATCACGAGGTCTTGCGTCGCATCTTCGAGAGGAAGGTGAAGCGCGTCCGCCTCCACGAAGATGGCATTCTCGGTAGCGAGCTTTTTGCGCGCAAGCTCGATCATGTTGTGGGAGAAATCGATCGCCAGAACCGGCTCTGCGCCTGCCGCTCTGCGCGCGAGCAACGCGCGTGTCATATCGCCTGTGCCGCAGCAGAGATCGAGCACTTTCGCGTCCGGGCGCTTCAGCGTCCCGTCGAAGGTCTTCGCCGCCTTGTTCCACCAGTGCTTGTCCACGCCTGCGGAGAGCACATGATTCAGCAGATCGTAACGCGGCGCGATCTCATCAAACATCTTCTGCACCGCAGCCGCAGCGGAGTCCTTATCCTTCGCACCTTCCGGGGTCGCGCCAATGCGAGCGCTCATCGCTTCGCCTGTCTCTTCGGCTTGGCAATCGCAGACATCTCCCTCAGCATGGCTGAGGTTGCGTCTACAAGCTCTTCCTCTGTCACATCGGTCACGATCTCGACCGTGCCGATACCCGTAGGAAGAATAAAGCGCTTCGCACCGCCGCGATTCTTCTTGTCGCCCGCGCTTAGTTGCACCAGTCGCTCCGCCGTTGCCTTGAAGGGCGGCAGGGGGCCATAGCGATGAATCAGGCCCACAACGCGCTTCGCATCTTTCTCGCTCATCGCTCCACGCTGCTCCGCGAGACGAATGGCGGCGATCATACCCCAGCCGATGGCTTCTCCGTGCAGAAGAACGGTGTAGTTCGTGGCGGCTTCGATGGCATGGCCGATGGTGTGCCCGAAGTTCAGGATCATGCGCAGGCCGTTTTCCAGCTCGTCCTGATTGACGACATCGGCCTTCACTCGAAGGCTGCGATCCACGACCGTCTGCAGCGACTTCGCGTCGCCAGCCAGTACCTTGTCCGCATTCTTTTCAAGAAACGCAAAGAGCTTCGGATCGCGAATGACGCCGCTCTTGATGGCCTCCTGGAGGCCCGCGCGCAGCTCGTTTTTGGGCAGTGTTCCAAGGACATCGATATCCGCGATGACCGCCACCGGATGGTGAAAACTGCCTACAAGATTCTTGCCCGCAGCGAGGTTCACTCCGGTCTTTCCGCCAACAGAGGAATCCACCTGCGCCAGCAGCGTTGTGGGCACCTGCACCACGCGAATGCCACGCATATAGATCGCAGCAAGAAACCCGGTGAGATCACCGACGACTCCGCCACCAAAGGCCACGAGAATCGAGTCGCGATCAGCGCCATTCCGCGCGAGCTGCTCCAGGAGCTTCTCGACCGAAGCGAAGCGCTTGTGCGATTCGCCCGCCGGAAGAAACAACACCGTCGCTGATTCGAAGCTCTCCGTCACGGCCTCTCCCCACAGCTTCCAAAGGGCAGGGGAGGTCACAAAGAAGATACGGCTCGTCCGCGACCCCGTAGCGCGGGTGATCCGCTGCCGCAGGGTCTTCAGAAGCGAGGTTCCGAGCGTTACGTCGTAGGAGGCAGAGGGCGTTTTCAGAGAGATAGAAGGCACAAATTCATCTTAAGTCATGCGCGCACCCGGACGCGTCTGGACCGTCGATTTGATCGAAAACGAACGCTTCTAGGCGCTCCTCGCCTTCTCTTCCATCCGTTTTTCGACCATGATGGAGATCGCCGCCGTCACCACAAGGATGGCAAAGATCACCACGAGCGAGATCGCAGGGGAGATCTCGTACCACTCCGCCACGATCATTTTTCCCGCTGCAAACGCCAGCACAGCGGCAAGCCCGTAGTGCAGGTAACGCAGCTGCTTCAACATATGCGCCAGAACGAAGAAGAGCGAGCGCAGGCCCATCACCGCCATGATGTTCGAGCTGTAGGCGATGAAGGTGTGGCGCGTGATCGAAAGGACCGCAGGGATGGAGTCGAGTGCAAAGACGAAGTCGGTGAAGGCAATCGCGATCAGTGCCAGCAGAAGCACCGTAGGCTGGCGGCGGCGCTTGCCGTTGCACTCCTCCATTGCAAAGAAGCCCGTCTGCTTGTTGCTGATCGGAGTCCAGCGTTCGATCCACTGCGTCCACTTCGGCTTTTCGTGCTTCTTCGATTCGTCCTCGGGGATCACTAGACGAACGGCGGCGATGAGGAGTAGAACCGCGAAGATGTAGGTGACCCAGTTGAACTTTTCGAGCAGCTCCACGCCGAGCACGATGAAGCCCGCACGCATGATCACCGCACCCAGAATGCCCCAGAAGAGCACGCGGCGCTGCTGCGGACCTTCTACGCGGAAGGTCTGGAAGAGAATCAGGAAGACGAAGAGATTGTCGATCGAAAGCGACTCTTCCAACGCGTAGCCCGCGAGAAACTCCGTTCCAAGGCGCGGATTCAGGCCGGTGTAGAGCACGGCCGCAAAACCGATCGCCCCAAAGATCCAGAGGGCCGTGGCGATATAGCTGCGCTTGGCGGTCTGTTCGCGCAGGAGCAGCCACTCCGCTCCCAGAATGACCAGAAGCAGAACGTGAAAGCCTATCCAGAAACTAAGTGGGGCGTTGGGCATCGTTCGTTTGATGCTACTTGACGCAAGCTAGTGCTGGTTGATGAGGTGAAGAGTTTCGAGCAGCAGATCGCCCGAGATCTGCAGACTACGAGCAGAGATCTTGTCCAGCGTGTCCTGCGGCGTGTGGTGCCAGCCATCCGGCGTG
>JAHFTZ010000350.1 GCA_023265355.1 Terriglobus sp. | reverse complement strand
CGCCGCGCCACCGTGCGCGGTGACGGAAAACTGGGATTGTGGAGCGGTGAATCATTCGCGTTTTGCAGTCTTCCCGCCACGCAGCTTCGACGAAAATCCTCAGGCCAAGGGTCACATTCCCATCGCTGCTGTCGGCATCGCAGGCTATCTCCTGATCGCCGGGCTCACGCTCTTCGGATTCGACTTCTGGGCCTTTGAAGCTGCGCAGATCGGCTTCTTCTTTGCCCTGATTCTTACCTTCCTCGAGAAATACGTTCTGGAGAAGTGGTGCATCTACTGTGTATGGTCACAGGGGATTATCGCGGTGACCCTGCTCTTGGCGGCGATCAATCTATGGATATCGCGCAGAACCGCACGGCCCGGCCTGCATCTTCGGGCTCAGGGAGGAGAGATTCATGTGGCCTAAGCTGCTCTTTCAGATAGGTGAGCTTCTGCCCCATATCCGGCTCCTGGTGCCGCTGGCGCAGAAGTACTTCGACAAAGGCGGCGATGCCTCCGTTCTGACGGGCATCTCCGAGTCGATCCAGACCGATCTGGGACAGGTGAAGAGCGGACACGACTCTCTCGCCCGGCAGGTGGAGGAGCAGAACGCCCTGCTAGGCAGCGTGAGCGACGATATCCGCCGACTGGGCGAGAGCGTGGCCATCCTGGATACCCGCGCGGCCCAGGTAGAGGCAAGAGTGAAGTCAACGACCGAGACGATCAAGGTGCTCTTCGGCGTTACTCTTCTGCTCCTCGTTGTTGCGGTCGGTCTTCTGGTCTTTCTGGCGGTTCGTTAGGCACACAGAAAAGGGACGGGCTCGTCGCCCGTCCCTTTCTGTTACCGCTTGACAGGTTCAACTCATTTTCCGAGACCGGAAGCAGCAATCTGCTGCTCGACAAACTGAGCAAACAACGCGCTGTAGCGCGCCGTGGGATGAATTGCATCTGCAAACATAAAGGTCTGATCCGCAGTTGGCGTGACGTAGGTCTGGGGTGAGCAGGCCAAAGAGTCGGCAAACTGGGCGGGGTCGTTCAGCCCCAACTGCGTTGCGAGGGCAACTTGTGCCTGCAGATTGCAGGCGATCGCCGTGTTGGAGACGGTGAAACCATAACCCTGAAAGTTGGCGATGACCTGATCGAGGAAGGAAAAGGAATCGATGTAGATAACCTTGTTCAACGATCCCTGGAGAAAGAGGGTTGTTTTGAGGGTGTCGTTGAAGGCCTTGACGATCACTCTGAGGGTTTTGCCCTGGTCGAACGTCGCCAGACCCTCCGGTGCCGATCCGAAGTCAGCTACGTTGAGAACGACGATATGGGTCGCGCCGGCCTTACGCACCTGCGTGATCACGCCAGCAAGCTCTACCGCCGCTTTTTCGACGGCAATGATGGCGGCAGGCAGCTTCAGAGGATCCGACTGGGCCGCCTGCAAATTCACTAAGAGGTCGTTTCCGCCGCCATTCATGAGAACGAGTTGATTGGAGTTGAAGCTGCCGTAAGCGGCTAAATACTCGCTTACCTGTTGGGTAACGGGGATCGTCGTCTTCTCCGCGAAGTCTGCATTAGGAGTCCCTGCTGCAGCGTGGCCCACACCAGGCTGCAGAGACACACGCGATCCTCCCTGGGCAAACCCCATGCCTCCTGCAGAGAGCAGCGGCATGCCGAAGCCGCCAACGAAGGCTGGCGTCAGCTTATCGCCGTAGTGAGCAGCTACGAGCTGGGGCCAGATCTCCCCGGGATTGGTGGTGAAAAGACCTCCGCCAAACTTTGGCTCGATGACCGGTGCATAGGTTCCAACATCTTCCAGGCTGTCGCCAAAGGCGACCACTTGCAGTTTGATTCCACCGGGTGGAAGAGGATCGTTTGCCTGTTTAGAGGGAGAGGGCAAACGGCTATACATCTGTGCAGGGAGTGAAGGAAGAAGTAGAAAGGCTCCGGTAAGTCCCAAGACGACTTTGCCGAGAATGTTCTTCCGTAAGCTTGGTTTATAAAAAAGCAGTTTCATCCTAATTTCTCCAAAAAACTACGCTAGGTCAGGACGACATATCCTGTGACTTTTCAAGCGATGGAGAAGGTTTGTTTATTCCCGGTGCTCGCTTTTATGAGGCCTTCGTTGTTTCATAAACGCAGAGGCAGCAGTCATGCAGATTTCCATTGTGAGCTTTCATCTGGACACGGAGGGCCACTGGGTGGCGGATCTTGCGTGCGGACACGGGCAGCATGTGCGCCATGATCCTCCGTGGATGCAGCGTCCTTGGGTTCTGACCGAGCAAGGACGCGCGGAACGCCTGGGAACCAAGCTGGAGTGCAAGCAATGCGATAAAGAGACGCCGGTCGCGTAAAATCGGAGAGTCTCGAACTTCTACCCGGAGCTTTGCCCTGTTCTCTTCCGTTTCCATGCTTTCGATGCACATGATTCTGTTCGCCTCGCAGCATGGGATGAGGCATTACTGGCGCAGCCACTATGGCGATCACACCTTCCAGCACATGTACCGCTGGAATGCGTTCGATACCTACATGCTCATCCCCTATTTTCTGGTGATGGTGATCCTTGCGTTCTACGGTATCCACCGTTATCAACTGGTGTGGCTTTACTTTCGCAACCGCAAGAATGCAGCCTCCTGGAAGACGCCCGCGGCGCGGTTCGAGGAAAGCGAACTTCCCTTCGTCACCATCCAGCTGCCCATCTTCAACGAGCAGTATGTCGTGGACCGCCTTCTGGACGCATGCTGCCGGATCAACTACCCGCGTGATCGTTTCGAGATCCAGTTGCTGGACGACTCCACGGACGAGACGACGATGGTGGCGGCGCAGATCGTCAAGCGCTACGCCGACGGCTTTGCGGGTCTACCTCCGCAGCCGGTCCATTACATTCACCGGACGAATCGCTATGGTTATAAGGCGGGCGCGCTGGATGCTGGCCTGAAGACGGCAAAGGGCGAGTTGATCGCCATCTTCGACGCGGACTTTGTTCCTCCTGAAGAGTGGCTGATGCAGGTGATTCATCAGTTCAAAGAGGTGCCCGGCCACGAGCACATCGGCATGGTGCAGACGCGTTGGACGCATCTCAATCGTGACTACAGCTTTCTGACGCAGGTCGAAGCGATACTTCTGGACAGTCACTTTGTGCTGGAGCACGGCGGGCGCTCACGCGCAGGCGTCTTCTTCAACTTCAACGGCACAGCAGGCATGTGGCGACGCGAGACCATCGATGAAGCCGGGGGATGGCAGCACGACACGCTGACCGAAGATACTGATCTCAGCTACCGCGCACAGCTGAAGGGATGGAACTTCATCTACCTGCAGGACGTCGAATGCCCAGCGGAGTTGCCGATCGAGATGACCGCCTTCAAGACGCAGCAGGCGCGCTGGGCGAAGGGTTTGATCCAGACGGGCAAGAAGATTCTGCCGCGCGTGCTGAACAGCGACGCTCCCTGGCACACCAAGCTGGAGGCCTGGTATCACCTGACGGCGAACATCAGCTATCCGCTGATGATCGTGCTGAGCACGCTGCTGAT
>JAHFTZ010000349.1 GCA_023265355.1 Terriglobus sp. | reverse complement strand
TGGATCGTACTCGCCGAGGGTGAACAGTGACGGAAGTTCACCGCGCAGACGGGAGACAAGGTCAGCCCATTGGCCGTCTTCGTCCGTCCATAGCACCGCGACA
This sequence comes from Terriglobus sp., assembly GCA_023265355.1. Taxonomy (GTDB): domain Bacteria; phylum Acidobacteriota; class Terriglobia; order Terriglobales; family Acidobacteriaceae; genus Terriglobus. The sequence continues at coordinate 3,397 of JAHFTZ010000349.1, read as the reverse complement.
GGAGGCACCATGCCGTCGCCGGCGACAAGGGATGCTTGCAGGGCCGCTATGAGCGCGTCCGTTGCACGCACTGTCTGGAGGATCACGGAGTCGCTCAACGTCGCTTCTCCTTGTGCGTGTCTCTGGCTTCCTGCTTCACCTCGTTGGAATAGTGCAGATCGTTCCATCGGGTGCCATCGAAAAGGCGTCCGCCCTTAAAGTCGTCGGACTCTTCATCCCAACCCCAGAACCACGGAAAGTTCTTCTTCGGGCGCTCCGGCTCCTTGCCGCGATCATTGTCCCATTTGATCTTGGGAGCCCTTCTGAAAATGCTTCTGTCATCCAGAGTCCTAGCCATCATGAACGGTCGCGCGTTCACTCTAACGCCGTCATCGACATCTGGTTTCCAGCCAATAGCTTGTTGGTGCAGTGGCTTCCATCGTGCGAACAAATCGAATGGAGGAGCGCCGCTGAGAATCTCCTTCAACTGAAGTTGTAAATGAAGCGCCGCAGCCACCTTCGCATCGGCCCCCTCTCTTCCATTCTTCTGCTCCGCCCTCTGACGGGTCAGCCAGTCTCCGAGGTAGCCGAAAGTTAGCTTCTCGAGGGTTTGTCGACCTTTCTCCCCGGACCCAGCAAGACGATGGTAGTTCACCAAGGCCTGAAAGCCATCGGCTAACCCATCCCAAATGCACCAGATGAATGGTCGATTATCAAAGAGCGCACAATGCTGCTCGAAGAATGTATCACGCAACCACTCTTCCAATGATCTTCCCGAATAGCCTACATCCGAGAGGAGCTTTTCGAGTTTATGAGCACTCCAGTCCTTACCATTACCGCGCTGGAGAATCGCTCGCAAACGTTCACTTGCCGCTGCTTCACCAGACACCGAAGAGACACATACAATGCCGTCGTCGTCGGCCATCATCTCCAGCTCATCTGCGATGAGCGACGGGCAATCGACGAACCTCTCACCAGTTTGACGGGGCCAACGAAAACCCAGCAGTCTGCACACTGCAACTTGAAGCGGTTGATTCGCTGCTCGGGGGTGCCCATCGAACAGCCACTGAGTTGCATCCGGTGACGTCGGAATCGGAAGGCCGTTCTCATACCGCTCTTGCGCCACTTTCTGCCAATGCGGGAGGTCGAATGGTATCTTCAACAGTGTCGCCGTTGTCAACTTCAACTGCTGATCAATCTTCCGCACCTCTTCGCGGAACGTCGCTGAGGAACAGAACGCCCACAGCGCCGGCAGATGCGCCTCGTGAAGCGGCCAGACTGCGCCGCAGTTCATGTCGAACCTGTCGCCCGAATACAGTGTGACGGGTAAGTTTCCCATCAGGCTGACAGTCACACCACGTCTACCCCAGGCATCTCTTCCCTGGATGCTCGCCAGACCTAAGTCTGCGAACGAGCGTAGAGAACCTCCGCCGCCATCCCATCGCAAGACGTTCTCTCGACCACCGTAGGCGACCGTATCCGGCACGGTGCCTTGGAAGGCCACCCACCTATTCTCCCATTGCGGAAGCTCCCAGAAGCGGCGCACGAACTGTGGATTGTCTGCAGTGCGGAGTCCTGTCAAACTCCTCACCTTTACCAGAAGCAGGGGCCGTGGATCTCGATCTCCGAGCACTACTCTCGCATCTGGATTCGTAAGTTGACTTGCCTGATCAAATACATCGGCCTTCGAGTAAGCCAGCGCTTGTGCCTTGCCAGATGCGGAGTTTCCATCGCTCGCGTCGATGGCAAAGCCACCTAGGACGGCCGGAGAGCGACTCCTTCCGATGACCACAAGGGAGACATTGACGACTTCCCCGGAAATTCCGTCGAATGCTCCAGATCCGAGTCTTGCAACTGCATTCCAGGAGTGGTTCTCAAGAAGTGACTTGCGGAAATGCTTGTAAGCAGGCTGGTACAACCAGTTCGTTGGACTCACTACGGCAACGGTGCCGCCGCTCTCTGCGAACTCTAGCCCACGCTTGAGGAAGCAGGTGGCGAGATCGGCCTTTGCTGTGGGAAATGCACTTTCGCAGTGTTCCCGCAGCAGGTCACACTGGCGCTGCCTGGTTAAGTACGGGACGTTCGTAGAGATTAAGGTGAACCGTTGCGCGAGGATATCCGCTGCCTTCGTCAGCCCCCGCGCAGTCACAGCAGCCTCGTGCGAGAGATCGTCGACTTCTTCGCGCTGGAGCATCTGCTCAAGCAACGGTTTGCTCTCTTCGAAAGGCGCGACCAGCAAGTCGCCTTCAGTGACTCGAGGACTGATCAGACTTCCAAGAATGGGCGCGTGCCGGAAGATACTGAATAGTTCTTGCATGCTCGCACGCAGTCTCTCATCCGCACCCGCGATTCCAATCCACTCATCCTCTCGAGTGTTAGGTGCAAGGCCGCAACAGGCAACGTTCAACGCCGGCAACGCCATATACCCGATGCGCCGCCATGCTGTCAGCGCAATACTGAACGCTCCGATCTGCGTGCATCTCGGATCGAGTTCGAGCCCAAACAGGTTGCTCGCAATGACGGCTGCGACGGCCGCTTCTCTGGAGAGTCCTTCATAGCATATTCGCAGGGCAACAAGACGTTCGAACATCGCAACAAGAAAGTGCCCGCTGCCCATGCATGGGTCGAGGCACCGCAGTTCTCGTACTGAGTTTGGCCAGCCATTAAAGGTGCCGGCGGCGGGCGCCCATCTGTCGTCCTCACCCTTGATGAAGCGGAGATACTTCCATGGACATCCAGGTAACGTCACGGCCTGCCGGAGTTCGTCCTCACTTGGCGCCGCCTCGGCCAATTTGGGAGTCGCCGCAAGCACCTTTCCCGCGTGCCAAGCACCAAGCGTGTTATCAAGCAGGAAGTCCACCATGTAATCCTCGGTGAACAGCTGCGTGACCGCCGGTAGTTCATCAGCACCGATCTTGTTGCCGGACGCATTTACTTCGTCCTTGCGCTCCGTCTGCCAAAACTGGTAGCACCAGCCGAGCGAGTCGCTGGCTAGAAATACCTCTTCAGCCAGCGATTGCAGTAAAGCCTCCAGTGCCTTCCGGTCCTCAGGTGCAAACTGCACCTCGAGTACAGGATCGTCCTGGCGAAAGACCTGCGGCAACATCTTGATCGCGAACGCACCGGCAAGCGCCACCCAATCCTGCCCTCGCTCGAGCGCGAGTTCGCGGACTTCCGCAAGAGCGATCGCCTCACCGCTCACGGGCTCGATCAACACGTGGTTTTCGGCGAGGAAGCGCGCGAACAGCATTCGGTGCCAGTGCTCGTAGGCACACTCGGCAATAAGGCGCTCGAGCTCCTGCGTGCCCTTATCTACGTTCTGCTTGTCTCCAAGCTGCCTGCCGTGCGCACGCAACTTGTTGCGTAGCGTCTTCTGCTGCTCTGTCATGCTGCGGTGCGCCTCGCGCTCACCGACCGC
>JAHFTZ010000348.1 GCA_023265355.1 Terriglobus sp. | reverse complement strand
CCTGAAAGTTCCCTGGCAGATGACATATTTGTTATTGATTTCTGCTGTCTGTTTCTCAGAAAGATCCTTAGGGCGATCTATCCATACGGCGTTCTCAAAAATTGCGTGCTCGAAATCCTCTTGATGGAGATAGATCGCATTACCCTCAAACTCAAGCCGGAGGAACCCGATAATCCGCACTTGCTTACCGTCGTATTTGCTTGGGCTAGCGAGAAGCTTGATGATACTGACATCCTGAGCCTGCGTGTCAACCGTCGATTCAAAACTCTGTATGGCTTCTAGCGTCAATGCTGCTTGATTACGCAAGGATGGTTCCGTCGAGGAAGACAAAGGCTTTATTGAGGGCGCCGATTGTCTGGCCCTGCCGCCGAGTGCGCTCATGGCTCGAAGCGCCGCTAATCGCTTCGTTAGGGGTTCTCTAGCGTCACTAGCAATTTGACTCCAACTCGATTGAAGAGGAGCCACGGAGTCACCCATCAACTTGATCACTCGGATAGCCGATGGGACAGTGTCGTCGTTTTGGAGAAGAGGCATCAGAGCGGGAATGGCTCGCGGCCCAAGCTTTTCTAACGCGAAGTCGGTCTGATTTTCACTCCCTTTTGGCAAGTCTTCAACGAGTGCCTCGATGGCTGCGGGAGTACCAATCGTCTTGAGGGGCCGCGCCATCCAGCCCCCGGGGTCAAGTAGCAAAGCGGCTCGAAGCTCCTCGACGTCCGACGGCGACCAAGTTGTCCAATGCACCAGAATAGCTCCAGACAGTTTTCTCCATCCGGCCTCACTACCCGCTGCGCGACGCAGCAGTTCGTGTTTCGCGGGCTCTCCAAAAGTTGAGAGCCCTTTCGCGATAACTTCTTCATCAGGACCTGTCGAGCCATCGGAAGTCACAGCTCTCGCATCGAGGCTTCGTAGACAGCTATCGAGAGTTCGACATGAATTGAAGCCCGAAGGTACTGAAGACGCGTTTAAAATTCGCTTTCCTGAGCACCATATTGCGAGCCAGAGCACGAGTCCGGTACGAGCCTGTTTTGTGATGAGATTCATATCTCTAACGTCTTCATCATAGACACCGGCGAAGCTCGTTAGGTTCCCAACGGATCAGTGCGCAAAGTCGCCTCCCTACATTGTTCCTCCGCGAAGAGTGCGTGCCTACTGCACCGACCCCACAGGCCTGAGCTTCCGCAACTCCAACGCACACGCAATCGCATTCAGCGCCGTGAGCTTCAGATTGTCCGCCGTCATCCACAGCCAGAAGCGTGTAGCCACTTCCGCTTCAGCAGGTTCCGCAGTCACACGCACCAGCACATCGCGTTGCCCTGCCGCGCTAAGATTGCTCGGCGGATCCACGTCGTCCATCACTACATCGATCTGGTCACATGCCAGCGCGGCCTCTACCTGCTCCTGGCTCGCCGGTTCCAGTAGCTCGACCATGACCGAGAGGGCGTAGCCGTGAAAGACCGGAACCTGGATCACGGTCAGTGCCAGCTCCGGAAACGTCTCTCCGCCGATCGCGGCATAGTGCTTCCGCACGCGCTGCGCCGTTGCCGAGAGCTTGACCTTCGCCTCTTCTCCGAAGGCTGGCAACAGATTGAACGCCACCTGCGCATCGTACTCGTCCTTGGGTATCTGCTGAAAAGACAGCAGGTTCACCGTCTGCTGATGCAGCTCATCCATCGCCGCGCGTCCGTGTTCGCTCGCAGGCTGCATCACGGTTGCGGCGAGTGAACGCACCTTCAGCCCGGCCTGCATCTGCTTCGCCACCAGGCCCAGCATCACGGCCACGGGATGCGCGCTCACCACGCCGGGAGTCTTCAGATCCGGCTTCGTCGTGGTATCGTCCTGCACCCACGGAGACCGCACCAGCACGCCTTTTTCGCCTTCAAGGGCATAGGTCGTATCCACAATGCTTGCGCCCCAGCGGCCCGCGTCGCGCCAATGCCGCAACGTCGCTTCGGGATCTCCGGCAAAGAAGACAAAGTCCATGCCCTCGAACGCCGCTGGCTCCATCTTTTGCACGAACGTTACCTCGTCGGCAACCGTCTCCAACTGCCCCGCAGCATCGCCTTCATCCAGCAGAATGCCTGTAGCGGTCGCAAGCACGCTCTCCTGCAACTCCTCGGCGAGTTCCTTCCCCACGAGTGAAGACGCTCCTGCAATACCAACCCGCTCTAACTTCTTCGCCATCTTTTCCCCAATTCAATTTGTTCGCGCAAGGATCTCAGCTCGCGGAGTTGTCCACGACCCGACGGGCGCGCTGAGCCTTGGCCTGCGAAGCATACATCAAGCGCGCCCACAGGCCGCTCACCATGTACGCCAGGGCGACAACGATCAGCACATACTCTGACCATTTCACCAGCAGCACACACAGCACCACCAGCACGATGAGCAGACGCATCGGCTGTCGGCTTTCCACGCGAATCTCCTTCGCGCTCCAGAACCGCCAGCGACTCACCATCAGGAACCCGGCGAACAAGACAAGCCCCAGCCACACCAGGGAGATCCATGGATTATCGATCGGCGCACCGTTGAAGCAGTGCACCACACTTACGACCACACCCGCCGCCGCCGGAATCGGCATGCCGACAAAATACTTCCGTCCCGGACGCCCAGGATTCTGTGGCTGCGGGTTCACCATCACATTGAAACGCGCCAAACGGCACGCACCGCAGATCAGGAACAGGAAGCAGACGAAGACGCCGATCTCGATCATCTTCTGGCGGAAGATCAGATTTCCCGCCATCGGAAGCATGCGGAAGCCCCAGACGTACGCCAGAACAGCAGGAGCCACGCCAAAAGTAATGACATCGGCCAGCGAATCCAGCTCCTTGCCGAAGTCGCTCTCCGTGTTGGTCAGTCGCGCAATCCGCCCGTCGAGCGCGTCGAACGGCACGGCCAGCGCAATCGCGATCGCGGCGCGGTCAAAGTATCCGTAGTCGCTCGCGGTTCCCTGCAGGCTCTGCGTGATCGCGTAGAAACCTGCCGCGATATTGCCAGCGGTAAACAGGCTGGGAAGCACATACATCCCCCGGCGCGGCCGTGGCTTCGTGCTGACGACGTCTGCCACGCTAAGCTCCAGCCTGCGGAAGTACGGCAAGCACAGTTGCCCCGCCCTTCACGCGGTCGCCCTTTTTCACCTGCAACGTAGCAGACGCGGGCATCAGAATATCCACGCGCGATCCAAACTTGATCAGCCCGACACGCTCTCCGCGCTTCACGCGGTCGCCGACCTTCACAAAACAGACGATCCGGCGTGCCAGGAGACCCGCAATCTGCTTGATCACGATCTCATGCGTTCCGCTATCCATCACAATCATGTTCTGCTCGTTCACAACGGCGGAGTCCTGCCGCATGGCGTTTACAAATAAACCCTTGCGATAGGTCACTTCGCTGATGACTGACTCGCTGGGAGCACGATTTACATGCACGTCAAACACATTGAGAAAGATGCTCAACTTGAGGCGTGTGCCCTGCGCGGTCTCCACTAAATCCACCTCGTGGATTTTGCCGTCGGCGGGA
>JAHFTZ010000347.1 GCA_023265355.1 Terriglobus sp. | reverse complement strand
CAGGGAGGTGGAGGCGACGGGAGCGGCATGGTGCATGCCTTCCATACCGCCGGTCGGGGTGGCGTCGTGTTTCATCTGGGCGGGCAGGCAGGCAGGAAGAAGGAACAAAATGGCTTTGCAGAAGATCTTCATGGCTCCAGCGTACCGCGCACCCGTCGTATACTCAAGCTATGTCGATCGTAAAAAACATTGCGGGCATCGCTAAGGGCATGAGCATCACCTTCAAGGAGATGTTGCAGCCGACCGAGGTGGAGAACTATCCTGACGGTCCGGGACCCATGCGTGGGGCCAAGTTTCAGGAGCGTTTTCGCGGCAAGCACCAGTTGCAGCGGGACGAAAACGGCCTGGAAAAGTGCGTGGCATGCTTTCTGTGCGCCGCCGCCTGCCCGTCCAACTGCATCTACATCGAAGCTGCGGAGAACACGGAAGAGGTCCGCATCTCCTCCGCAGAGCGCTACGCGAAGGTCTACAACATCGACTACAACCGCTGCATCTTCTGCGGTTATTGCGTAGAAGCCTGCCCGACGGACGCGATCACGCATGGCCACGGCTTTGAGCTTGCGAGCCTGAATGCTACGAACCTCGTCATGCGCAAAGAGGACATGCTGGTCAAGCCGATGCATGTACCCGATCACCCGCTCTCGAATGAAGACGAGGCGGAAGTACTCGCATAAGCGATTTTCAGGACCTGAGGAGGTGCGGCCAGTCGGCGGCACCTCTTTTTCGTGCAAATGGGACGTCTGCCTTATTTCAGGCATAGTTCAAGACTTAGGAATCGGATAAAATTACAGATATTCCAGTTACAGTTGGACATATGCGAGCCCTCAATGCGAGGTCAGAACTGCATCCGTCCCGCGTAGCGGACATTGGATGGAGAGCGACATGAGCACTGGGCCCAGTAACGGTAAACCGAAGATGATTCTGCACATCTGCAGCCGGGAGATGCTTCGGCCCCTCCGCGATCAGATTCTGCGTATCTCCGGGTTCGAGGTCGATTCAACGCTGAAGGCCAAGGATGCTTTGGATCTCTTCTGGGGAAAGCCGTACGATCTCGTTCTTGTGGATGTCGAGGGAGAGCAGGCTATCCACGAGGCAGAGCACCTCTGCCAGGAGATCAAGACAGCGCAGCCAGAGCAGAAGGTGGCGTTTGTCTGCAACTGGCGTGTGGCCATGCAGACCGATTGCCCGGATGAAATTCTGAGGACGGAGTTCGATCCGTCGCGGTTCATTGCTGGCGTGAAGGACATGATCTCGCCTGCCTGAAGCTCGAACGGTAGCTTCAACGATGTTCTTGTAGAGTGAGAAGTATCTTTCTGCTGGAGCCTCCTGGATGTCGTTGAACTCTCGCTGTGCTTGTGCTGTTCTTCTCGTTCTTTCCCTTTCTTCTTATGCTCAAAATCAGAAGTACGCTGGGCCGCAGCCAGTGCCTCTTCCGCCTGCCATTGCGGAGCCTTTGGACATTCCTTACCCAGGGACGATCACGCTTGACGTCGATGTGACCGACACGGCTCGGCATATCGTCCACGTCCATGAGACTGTACCTGTGGCGAAGCCCGGCGATCTGGTATTGCTTCTTCCCAAGTGGCTTCCTGGACACCATTCACCGACCGGTCCGATCTCCAAGATTGCTGGCGTGACGTTTACCGCGCATGGAAAGTCGTTGCGTTGGGTGCGCGATCAGGTTGAGGTCTTTGCGTTCCATGTGGATGTCCCCCCGGATACGAAATCTGTCGATGTGGATTTCCAGTATCTCTCGCCGATCCGCAAGGCAGAGGGCCGGATGGAGATCTCCGACCAGATCGTCGATCTGGAGTGGACTTCGACGCTGCTTTATCCAGCAGGCTATTTTTCGCGCCAGATTCAAGTCACTCCGTCTGTAGAGATTCCTTCCGGCTGGAAGTTTGCCACAGCGCTCGAAACGGAGGTGCAACGTGGCAACAAGGTTCGTTTCAAGTCCACAACGCTGAATACCCTGGTGGATTCGCCTCTCTATGCCGGGCAGAACTACAACCGCATCGATCTTTCGACCGATGTGAACAATCGCGTCTATCTGAACCTCTTTGGCGATAAGCCCGCGGATGTCGTCCTGTCTCCGGAGCAGATTGAGTTGCATAAGAGGATCGTTCTGGAAGCCCAGAAGGCTTTTGGCTCCCACCATTACGACCACTACGACTTTCTCTTTCTGCTCAGCGACAAGGTGGGAGACATCGGTCTGGAGCATCATCAGTCGAGTGAAGACGGTGAAACCGCAAACTACTACACCGACTGGGCTGCAGGCGTGGCTAGGCGCGATCTGCTGGCGCATGAGTATACGCACTCCTGGAACGGGAAATTCCGTCGTCCTGCGGACCTGTGGACACCGAACTTCAACGTGCCTATGCGCGATGATCTGTTGTGGGTCTACGAGGGCATGACGGAGTACTATGGCCAAGTTCTCACCGCCCGTGCGGGACTGCGCACTCCCTCGCAGGCGCGGGACCTGATGGCGCGCGAGGCGGCGAACTTTGACGTCAGTCCGGGGCGCAACTGGCGGCCGGTGGTCGACACCACAAACGAGCCTACAATCTCCCATCGCACGCCCGTAAGCTGGGTTACCTGGCAGCGTCCGGAGGATTACTACACCGAGGGAATGCTGGTCTGGCTGGATGCGGATACGCGCATCCGCGAGATGAGTCACGGAGCGAGGTCGCTGGATGACTTTGCGAAGCTCTTCTTCGGTATCGACAACGGAAGTTACGTCACCCGTACCTACACCTTTGAAGACGTTGTCGCCGCGCTGAACCAGGTGCAACCCTTCGACTGGGCGACCTTCTTGCGTAAACACATCTACGACATTGCGCCAGAGACTCCCAAGGATGGGTTTGCGCGCGGTGGATACAAGCTCGTCTACACCGATACGCCGCCGGACTGGCAGCGCGCCACCGAGGTGTCGGCTGTGCCCACCAGCTTTGGGCTCTCCTTGGGGTTCAGTGTCTCGAACGATGGAACGATCGGCAAGATCTGGTGGGAGAGTCCGGCGTTCAAAGCAGGGATCACCGCGGACATGCAGGTGATCGCGGTCAATGGAACAGCATTCTCCGTGCCTGCCCTGCGAACTGCCCTTGTGGCGATCGAGAAGACCAGCGAGCCGCTCCATCTCCTGGTGAAGAAGGGCGATAAGGTTTCAACGGTTGAGATCAACTATCATGGAGGCCTGCGGTACCCATCGTTAGAGCGGTTGCCGAACACAACACCTTACCTGGATGAGATCATCGCACCGTCGAAGTAGCGCCAGTGAACCTCAGTGCAGCCTAGATGGCTTGTATCGCGGGGTCCAAGGTGATAAAACTAATTCAATCCAGTCTGCCCTTGAATTCGTTCAAGGGCAGGCCCGGAGTTTCATGAAGAGTGGCTGAGGGACGAGCCCTTTGACGCCACGACAACCGGCCCTCGGGACCGGTGTCACATCTCTCCTGGTAACAGGGAACATGAGATTCGGAATACATGGCGTCCTTCGTAGCTCTGTACCTCCGAATAAT
>JAHFTZ010000346.1 GCA_023265355.1 Terriglobus sp. | reverse complement strand
CTACGACGTGGTGCAGGCGGACAACGATGGAAAGACGCTTCACTACCATGCGTATGCGCAGGACCAGTGGAGAGCCTCCGATAATCTCACTCTGAGCTTCGGTCTGCGTTACGAGTTTCATCCGGCGTATCACGATCCCAGCGGCAATATCGGCAACTTCGATCCGTCGGTGGCAAAGTCTGGCCGCGTGATTTATCCCGTGGGCAAAGGCGATCTCGTCTCCAAGGATTACCTGGCAAGCTTCAACTCTTGCGGTCTTGGACAGACGTCTGGCGTTGCGGCGCAGAACGGAGCGCCCTGCACGCCCACAGTGGACAACGTTCAGGCAGGTCTTCCCGATGGCCTGCGGACTGCCATCAAGACGCGCTTTGCGCCACGCTTCGGATTTGCGTATCGGCCCTTTGGGGGCAATCGCACGGTTATTCGCGGTGGATACGGGCTCTATAACATCACCCTTCTGGGCTCGAACTTTTACTCGCTTACCGGAACGCTGCAGGCCAACACCGTGCAGTATTCCAATCTGCAAACGGCCACGGGACCGACTTACGTGTGGCCGAGCATCTTTGCGGGTTCTGGCACCAGCTCCAGCTCTGCGGGCTTCGGCCAGGCCTACTTCGGCACGGCGAACGACATCCATTGGAAGGACCCGTACTCCAACCAGTTCTCGCTTTCGATCGACCGCGATCTTGGGAACAGCTATGGTCTGCGCGTCTCCTACGTTGGCATGACCACGCGCCATCTTGTATGGGCGCCGAACCTGAACGACCTGCCCTATTCTTCGACGACCTCGGCGGCGAATCAGCCCCTCTCCGCTCGTCCGTTCCCCAACTGGGGCACGATCAACACACGTTCGACGGGGGCTGACTCCAACTACCAATCGGCACAGGTGAATTTCTTCCATCACCTGAGGGATGGCTTCACCTTCGACACGACGTACACGCTGGCGAAGAACCTCTCGGATAACCAGGGGCCGAACAGCAGCAGCTTTGCCAGTGAGAACGGAGGCTCGCGCGCCTCGTTTGCAGGGGATCCCAGTGTGGACTTTGGACAGGTGTATGGTTCACGCAGACATCGCTGGAGCACCACGCTGGTGTATGCGCTTCCCTTTGGGCGTGGACGCCAGTTCGGTGGCAACATGAATCGCCTGGTGGATGCGGCAGTCGGTGGATGGCAGATCAGCGGTATCGGTCTGGTGCAGACCGGACCGTTCCTCTCGCCGTACTTCTCCAGTGGAGAGGGCGACCCGTCGGGTACGGGTTCTGGTCTGAACAGTGCGAACAACGGAGCTGCACTTGGAAGCCGTTCGCAAAGGGTTGACCGCGTTACGGGTGTAAGCGCCACACCGGCGAATCGGTCTGCACTCACCTGGTTCAACAAGGCGGCCTTCACTTGTCCCGGCGATCCGAACTGGGTAGCCGGTACACCATGCCACACCGGGCGCGGACAAGCAGGCGATCCCGCTCCGATCGGCCGCTTCGGCAATGCGCAGAATGGATCTCTGGTAGGTCCGGGAACGGTGAACCTGTCTCTCGGGTTGAATAAGGTCTTCACGCTCACCGATCGCATCTCGTTGCGCGCGGAGGGAACCTTTACCAATGTGCTGAATCACACGAACCTCGGAAATCCGAACATGGATATCTCCAGCGCCGCCTTCGGCCAGATTACGGCTGCCAGCGTCGCCGATTTCGGAGGTCCGCGTACGGGACAGGTCTCCATGCGACTGCAGTTCTAAATCGCTTAGAGAACGCAGAAACGATAAAAGGGAGCCGGATATCCTCGGCTCCCTTTATCTTTAAGAGACAGCATGAAAACGAGACGAGATTTTCTTCGCATGACGGCGACCTCTGCCGGTGCAGCCATGATGCCGCCGGCGATTCAGCGCGCGCTGGCCATCGCACCGCGTCGCGGCACGGGCACGATTCGTGATGTGGAGCACGTTGTCATTCTCATGCAGGAGAATCGCTCCTTCGATCATTACTTCGGGAGCCTGCGCGGTGTGCGTGGCTTCGGTGATCCGCGGCCCGCACCTCTGCCCAACGGACAGAGTGTCTGGCATCAGCCTGTGGCTACTGTAAAGACAAAGCATTATCACGACCGGGGACTTTCTCCGGATGCGAAGTATGTACTGCCGTTCTATCTCAACCCGAAGCAGACCACGGAGTTTCAGGCAGGAATGGACCACGGCTGGAGCAGCGGACACCTTGCGTGGAACGGCGGCCGTTACGACCAATGGGTGAACCAGAAGCAGGATGTCCTGACGATGGGATATCTCAAGCGGCAGGATGTGAGCTTTCACTACGCGCTTGCGGATGCCTTTACTCTGTGCGATGCGTACTTCTGTTCGGCTCATGCCAACACCTGCCCCAACCGGATCTACCTTTGGTCCGGAACGATCGACGCGCGAAACGCGATGGGCCAAAAATCGAACGGGCCGGGTCTGGAAGAGCGAGCGAAGACCAACGGGTATACGTGGACGACTTATCCGGAACGTCTGCAGCGGGCCGGAGTTTCGTGGAAGGTCTACCAGGGCGGCACAGGTGTACCCGGAACGCCGACGGACAATTACACGGACAACTCGCTGGAGTTCTTCGCGCAGTACCAGGTGAAGGAAGGGGCTTCCCCCACAAGCGCTCTTGTTCGCCAGGGCGTCTCGAATCACACGCTGCGCGATCTTCGCAGCGATGTGGAGAAGGGCGCACTGCCGCAGGTTTCGTGGGTAGTGGCTCCGTATCAGTACTGTGAACATCCCGAAGCTTCGCCCACAGACGGCGCTTACTTTATCTCACTGGTGATGGAGGCGCTGACAGCGGATCCTGATGTGTGGAGCAAGACGGCGTTCCTCATCAACTATGACGAGAACGATGGACTCTTCGATCACGTGATTCCGCCGATGCCGCCTAAGACAAATGTTGCAGGGCAGAGTGGGATGGTGTCCGCTGATCTTCGCGAGAGCCTTCAGGATGAGTTTCTCGATCTGGATAAACATCCGCATGAGATAAAACCTCTGGTTCGCGGAGCGGATCCCGGAGGGCTGCAGCCGATCGGTCTCGGTCCACGTGTTCCTATGCTGGTTCTCTCACCGTGGAGCACGGGTGGATGGGTCTGCTCGCAGGTCTTCGATCACACCTCCGTATTGCAGTTTCTGGAGAAGCGTTTTCAGGTCGAAGAGCCGAACATCAGCAAGTGGCGTCGCGCGGTATGCGGCGATCTTACGGCAGCCTTCGACTTTTCCAATGCCAGTCCGAGGCGCAACAGTTCTTTCCCCGTGCCTGCGCCGGTGAAGTCGGCGCATCGTCCCTACCAGGTCCCGCTGCAGCAAGAGATGCCGCAGCAGGAGGCGGGAACGCGCCCGGCGAGGGCTCTGCCATATCGCATCGAGACGCAATGCCATGTTGCCGCAGATCGCGTCACGCTTGCGATGAAGAACGGTGGCGTTGCGGGCGTTGCGTTGTATGTCTTCGACGCAAAGCACGCAGAGGCAGAGCCGCGTCGCTATACGGTCTCTGCGGGGGATACGCTG
>JAHFTZ010000345.1:2504-3522 GCA_023265355.1 Terriglobus sp. | reverse complement strand
GAGCTGCGCATCAACGTGGACCGCACGCGCGCGCAGACCGTCGGTCTGACCGAAAATAACGTAGCTAACAGCGTGCTCTACGCCCTTGCCGGAAGCGGCACGGCGACGCCAAATTACTGGCTGAATCCCCAGAACGGTGTGAACTACTCCGTCGTGGCCCAGGTCCCGCAGTACCAGATCAACTCCGTCGCCTCGCTGCAGAACATGCCCATCACGGGAACGGGATCGCAGGCGGCACAGAGTACGGCCTCCGCTGCGGCAAACCAGATCACGCCGCCGATCAACCAGGCACAGATGCTCTCGAACCTGGCGGACATCGTCCATACCGCAAGCCCCTCCATCACCAGTCACTACAACGTGCAGCCTGTCTATGACGTCTTCGTCAATACACAGGGGCGCGATCTGGGCGGCGTAGCGCGCGATATCGACAGAGTGCTCGAACCGCTGCGGAAGGAGCTTCCCAAGGGAGCCACGCTCACCGTGCGCGGACAGGTGAAAAGCATGCAGGACAGCTTTACCGGGCTTGGCCTCGGCATGATCTTCGCCGTAGCGCTGGTCTACCTGCTGATGGTTGTGAACTTCCAGAGCTGGCTCGATCCCTTCATCATCCTGATGGCGCTTCCCGGCGCTGCCTGCGGTATTTTATGGATCCTTTTCCTTACAGGAACGACCTTCTCGGTACCTTCGCTGATGGGAGCCATCATGACGATCGGCGTGGCTACGGCCAACTCCATCCTGATGGTGACCTTCGCCAACGATCAACGCACGCTTGGCCTGGATTCTCTCTCAGCGGCTTCGGCTGCGGGATTTACACGGCTTCGACCGGTCATGATGACCGCCTTGGCCATGATCCTCGGTATGCTGCCGATGTCCCTTGGCATGGGCGAGGGAGGAGAGCAGAATGCTCCGCTTGGCCGCGCCGTCATCGGTGGACTTCTCGTCGCGACCGCGACTACTCTGATGATTGTTCCCATCTTCTACAGTCTTCTACGAAAGAACGCCCCAGGTCTCATGGAAG
>JAHFTZ010000345.1:0-2494 GCA_023265355.1 Terriglobus sp. | reverse complement strand
CGAATCCCAGGAGCAAGAGGTAGAAGCCGGTGCCTGATACCACGCAAGAAAATACCAGGAGCACGATGTCCCCTACGATCTCCGATACCGTTCACCCCGTGAAGCCGGCTGGTCGCGGCCCTGTCGCCGCCGCCGGTGGTGCCTTTCTCCTGCTGGTCCTCCTCGGAATCGTCTTTTTGATTCCGAAGCTGCATCACAGCCATGAGCTAGCCGAACAGGCCATCCAGACGACGACCGAGATCCCCGTGCATACGGTTGTGATCGCCTCCGGAGCGGCGGACACCAAGCTGGATCTGCCCGGAACGGTGCAGGCGTTCGAGCAGACGCCCGTCTTCGCTCGTACATCGGGCTATGTGAGCAAGCGCTTTGTGGACATTGGCGACCACGTCAAGAAAGGCCAACTCCTGGCCATCATCGAAGATCCCACGACGCAGCAGGCGCTGCGGCAGGCACAGGCGACCGTGTTGCAGATGAAGGCGCAGCTCATGCTGCAACAGGCCAACGCAAAGCTCTCCACGGCAAATGGCACGCGTTGGCAGCAGCTTTACCAGGCAGGCGTGGTCTCCAAAGTAGACGCGGAGACACGCACGGCGGAGTCCGGAGCGAATGACGCAGCCGTCGAAGCCGCTCGCGCCAACATCGCCGCAGCACAGGCCAACGTCCGCTCTCTCGAAGAGCAGGCCGGTTTCTCGCGCGTCACAGCCCCGTTTGCGGGCATCGTTCTTTCGCGCAACATCGATACGGGTTCGCTGATCAGTTCGGGTTCGGCGAACTCCGTCACGCAGATGTTCACCATCGGCCAGGCCAGCATGGTGCGCATCTTTGCCAATGTGCCGCAGTCGATGGCGGGGATCGTCTCCACCTCAAAGTCAGCAACCGTTCGCATCCGTGAGCTTCCGGGACGCACCTTTCCAGGAACGATCACGCGCACCTCTAACTCGCTTGACACCGCGACACGCACGCTGCTGACAGAGATCGATCTTCCGAATCCCGACGGCAAGATTATTCCCGGCATGTACGCGGACGTCCAGTTCAATACGCCGCTCGCCATCAAACCGGTCCTGCTTCCCGCCAACGCGCTCGTAGTCCGCTCCGCCGGGCCGCAGGCCGTGGTGATGGATGCAAACCACATCGTGCACTACCGTTCGATCGTTTTGGGCCGCGACTTTGGAGCGTATACCGAGGTGGTCTCCGGTCTGAAGCCGGGCGACATTGTCGTCATCAGCCCCGGCGACGCCGTTGTCGATGGTGCCAAAGTGGAACCCGAAAAGGGATAATCCGTCGAGCAAATTAGGACTTTAGACCTACTCAATTCCAGGAAGGCACTAGAATCAGAGACGTGACATTTCAGGACCAAACTGGGCCACCCCAAAGCGCCATCGTCTCTCTTCGTGGGCTTCGCAAAGTCTACGAGGGAAAACAGAACGTCACCGCCGTCGATGGTATCGATCTCGATGTTAAGCCAGGAGAGATCTATGGTCTGCTCGGCCCCAATGGCGCGGGCAAAACCACCACGATCTCGATCTGCACCACGCGTGCTCTGCCTACGGCGGGTACCGCAACGATCGCGGGGATCGACGTAGTGCGTAGCCCCTCCATGGCGCGCAAGCACATCGGTGTGGTGCCGCAGTACAACACCCTCGACCGTGCCTGCACGATCTTTGAGAATATTCACTTTCACTGCCAGTACTTCGGCTTCTCTTCCACGGAAGCCACAGCGCGGACACGCCAGCTTCTGGAGCAGTTTCACCTCACCGAGCGCTCTTCTGCGTACCCGTCGGAGCTCTCCGGCGGTCTGGCCCAGCGGGTGCAGATCGCACGCGCCATCGCGCACAGGCCCAGTGTATTGTTCCTCGACGAGCCCTCGGCAGGCCTCGATCCGCAGAGCCGTATCGCCATGTGGGATGCGGTCAAGCGCCTCCATGAAGAAGGCATCACGGTCGTTCTGACCACCCATTACATGGAAGAAGCCGACGAGCTATGCGACCGGCTCGCGATCATCGACCATGGCCGCATCCTGGTCGCAGACACGCCCACGGCCCTGAAGAACTCCGTCGGTGCAGAAACGATCTATGAGCTCGATCTTCGCAACGATCCGACGCCGCTCATCAACCGTCTGGCGCAGATGACCGGTGTGGCCAACGTGGAATGCACAGGAAAGCTCCTTCGTGTTCTGGCGCACTCCTCCGATGGCCTGCTCTCGGAGATTGTCTCTTCCGCGCAGCCGTTTGGTCTGCGCGATATGCGCATCACCCAGCCCACGCTGGAAACCGTATTTATCCGCCTGACCGGGCGCGACCTGAGAGAGTAGCAGCGTTCATGCCTACCGAGATAGCAACCCGACCCTTCACCCAGTACGCACGCGCGTTTCGCGGTCTCTTTCTGCGCGACCTTCATGTGCTGCGCCGCGAGATGTTTCCCTTTGTCATCCGCGTCTGCATGAACCCGCTTCTGTTTCTCTTCGTCTTCACCTACATCATGCCGCACATGTCGG
>JAHFTZ010000344.1 GCA_023265355.1 Terriglobus sp. | reverse complement strand
AAAGTACGTGTGCCAGGTAAAGCAGTGAAGAATCTTGAACGGCAGAACGAAGGCCGCGACCAGCACCGCAAAGACGAGATATATCTCCATCTGGCGCGACCTCGCCCTGAAAAAAGCAGGAAAGAGCACTGCGAGGAGGAGAAACTCTACCGCGATGGGCGTGAACAGAGGAATAAAGTTCCCCCCGGAAGACATGCTGCCCGAGATGAGTTGACCGGTAGGAACCAACAGGATCAGCTCGCGGGGATCCCATCCATTTTGGCCCCTGGAGAGAAGCCCGCGGGCCATGCGAACCATCACCGCACCGGCGACGACGAAGGTCACCAGAACGATGATGGCGGAGAGGGTGTAAGTGAAGTTTCCATGCTCGACCAGGTGCCAGAAGTAAGGAAGCGCAGCCAACAGGCAGAGGATCGCGACCGCATACTGCCAGAGATATCTGCGCCAGCGGTCCTGCTTTATGTCATGGATCAGAGATCCGGCGATGAAGCCAATTGCCAGCGCGTAGATAGCCACAGGACCGTAGGTTTTGGTCGCAAGATAGTGGAAGGCCGTGGTCGGCAGATGCAACGGTGCGAAGAGGACATGGCCAGCGCCACCTTTGCTGGCGGCGGCATGCAGAATGGTGGTGCCAAACCAAATTTTGAAGGGGTCCCCGGTAAAAAATACGGCAATTGCCACAACGATGCCAGCCGAGATGCAGGTAAACAAGGCATGCAGGAACTTCCGGGAGGGTACACAGAAGAGAATCGCCAGCACGACCGTAACGAGGAGAAGACCGCCGTCGTTCACGCGCAGGACGATGGCCAGGCCACTGAGGACTCCCATAATCACCGCGGCCAACATGCTCTTCGAAAGCGGCATCCTCTCCCGGAGACGAAGCAGGAGATAGATCGAATAGAGCTGGAAGCAGTCCGCGAGGACATGGTAGTCGTCGAAGCGATAGGCCTCGAAGAAGATGGACAACAGGAACATGCAACCCAGCAGGATGGCTTTCTGCCCATCTGACCAGGCCAGACGCCGCACGATGAGCCAAAGCGCCAGGACATACGCGAAGAGATGAAGCGCTGCCGGGATCTTCGAGATTAGCCAGCCATACCCAAACATTCGCTGCTCTGCCGCGGTCTCTATGATGAAGAGCGGTTGCAGGACGAGGTGCATCCCCGAGTAAAGGTGTTTGCCCTGATGAAAGAGTTTTGCATACCAGAACCAGGCGCCGTCACCTAGAGGTTGAGTGTTCAGGATGATGGAGATTCCAAACAGACAGCAGAGACAAAAGACCACTGTTTGCCAGAAACTGCGGTTGCCGGTGCGTGGCGAGCCCGTGCTTAGGGTGGGATCTGCGTTTACCGGCATGCGTGGCTCCTCTGTTCAAGCTGAACCATAACATTCGAGGGCGGTTGTGGATTCACGCGTGCCTTGTTCGCCTCCCCTCCGCAGATGCGGCCTGCTGCATCTGCAGTCTTTAGCAGTATTCCCGGTGCGCCCTTCGGTACCCTGCAGGCCCTGCCAAACGAGCCCGGAAATGCCCTCCAAGTGCTAAAATAGAGCTTGGGAAATGTCCTTTCCGAACTACAGAAAACCCTTTTATTTCCCGGTATTTCTTGCCCGCCCGTACCTTCAGGAGAACGATGGCCACCGAAACACCCTTGCTCGATCTTCAACAACCCGGAACCGCATCTGAAGCTGCACCTCAATCGGTGCAAACGACGACTTATACCAGCGATAACATCAAGATCCTGGAGGGTCTGGAGGCGGTACGCCTGCGCCCGGCCATGTACATCGGCTCCACCGGTGAGCAGGGACTGCATCATCTCGTCTACGAGGTTGTGGACAACTCGGTCGACGAAGCGCTCGCAGGCCACGCCACACGCATCGACGTCACCATTCACGTGGACAACTCCGTGACCGTGGTCGATGACGGCCGTGGCATTCCAGTGGACATGAAGACCCTTCCCGACGGCACCCGGATGGCTGCGGTGGAAGTGGTTCTGACCAAGCTGCACGCGGGCGGAAAGTTCGATGCCTCGTCGTACAAGGTCTCCGGTGGTCTGCACGGCGTCGGTGTCTCCTGCGTCAATGCGCTCTCGGAGGAGTTCGATGTCGAGATTTGGCGCGACGGGCACACCTATCAGCAGAACTACTCCAAGGGCGATCCCCTGGAGGCCGTGCGCGAGGTAGGCGTCAGCAAGAAGCGCGGAACGAAGGTCCACTTCCTTCCCGACAAGAGCATCTTCACGGTGCACGAGTACAACTACGACACGCTGGCCAACCGCCTGCGTCAGCTTGCCTTCCTGAACAAGGGCATTGAGATCACGCTGACCGATGAGCGCTCCATCGACGCCAAGGGTGAAGCGAAGCACAGCGACTTCAAGTACAACGGCGGTATCGCTTAGTTCATCAAGCATCTCAACAAGGGCAAGGCCGTTCTGCACGAAAAGCCGATCTACATGGAGGCCGAACGCGGCCAGCTCGTGATGGAGATCGCCCTTCAGTACAACGATGCCTACTCCGAGACGGTCTTCAGCTTCGCCAACAACATCAACACGGTCGATGGCGGAACCCATCTCTCCGGCTTCCGCACCTCCCTAACCCGCACAATCAACGCGGCCGGGCAGTCAATGGGTCTCTTCAAGGATCTGAAGGAGTCGCTCTCGGGCGACGACGTCCGCGAAGGTCTTGTGGCCGTGGTCAGCGTGAAGCTGCCGCAGCCCCAGTTCGAAGGACAGACGAAGGGCAAGCTGAACTCCGACATCTCCGGACAGGTGCAAAGCTTCGTCAACGAGCGTCTGGGTGTCTTCTTCGAGCAGAACCCACAGGTGGCCAAGAAGATCATCAATAAGGCCATCGACGCCGCACGCGCGCGCGAAGCAGCACGCAAGGCACGCGATCTCACACGCCGTAAGGGGGCGCTGGATGGCGGCGGTCTGCCGGGTAAGCTGGCCGACTGCTCTGAGCGCCAGCCGGATCGCTGCGAACTCTACCTCGTAGAGGGTGAGAGCGCCGGCGGAACTGCCAAGCAGGGCCGCGATCGCCGCTTCCAGGCGATTCTGCCGCTGAAGGGTAAGATCCTCAACGTTGAGAAGGCCCGCTACGACAAGATGCTGGGCCACGAAGAAATCCGCGCCATGATTACGGCGCTGGGAACCGGCATCGGCAAGGACGACTTCGCACTGGAGAAGCTGCGCTACGGCAAGCTGATCCTGATGACCGATGCCGACGTCGACGGATCGCATATCCGCACGCTTTTGCTGACGTTCTTCTTTCGCCATATGGGCGAGCTCATCAAGCGCGGACACGTCTACATCGCGCAGCCGCCGCTCTTCAAGATCAAGAAGGGCAAGCGCGAGGAGTACATCAAGGACGAGCGCGAATTCGTAAAGGTCATGGTCAAACGCGCTTCGGACGGCATGATCGTCCGTTACGGCGAGTCTGCCGCGACGCTCGAAGGCTCCGAGCTGACCAAGTTCATGGGTCATCTGAACGAGTACCTCGGCTTCTACGACAAGGCCGATAAGCGCTTCC
>JAHFTZ010000343.1 GCA_023265355.1 Terriglobus sp. | reverse complement strand
CTGAGACCGCGCGGCTCACCGCAATCACGAGGTCTGCCAGCTTCGCCGTTCCAAGCTTTTCGTCATGGATATTGTGAAGATGCATCACCAGCGGGATTCGAAGGAGCCTGGTCAACGGCCACGCCAGGACGAGTCCTGTCCGCATGTGAGCATGCACGACATCCGGGCGAAACGTGCGGAGAAGGCGGAAGAGCTTCCACGATGTGACCAGCTTGTTACGCCAACCTGCGTGAGGAAAGGTAAACGTCTTCACACCTGAAGCTTCAAGGAGCGAGAGCCAGCCTCCGCCCCCAGACATGAAAGCAACCGTCATGCCGCGCCGCACCTGTTCAATGGCCAAGTCAACTGCCACGTTCACGATGCCGTTACCGAGACTGGAGACGCTATTGGAGAGATGCAAGACTCGAAGCTCTGGCGCGTTCTTCATGAAGCTTCCTGGGGCTCGATTGGATGAAACTGAAGAGCGGTCCCGGTGTAGACAGGTGCTGTTGCCTGCAACTCCTGGGAGGCAAGACAGAGTAGGATGCTCGTCCAAAGCAGCATGCCTGTAGCCGATGGAAAGATACCCATCGTCGGCACCTGAACCACCAGACTGATGAGACCGGCCTTCAACGCCATCAAGCCGGTTGTACCCGAGACGCGAAGTGCAGCGGTGACGGCTGCGGCAAAACCGAAGATAAAGACGAGCGAGCCAGCCCATCCATAGGTCAGTGTTACCTGCTCGATGCCGTTGTCGTTCTGATAGACGCCTTGAATGGTCGCGACACCGTAAGATGGTCCGCTACCACCATCTGAAGCCCCGCTACCGCCAAATCCGTTGCCAAAGGGTTTGGCGAGAAACATCGTGATCGCCTGCTGTTGGCTGGCCAAGCGCTGGTTCACGCTACTGTCCTCTTTCAGATTGGTGAAGCTCGACAGGCGAGCGGTCAGGAGTTCGTCCACCTCTGGAATTTGCGTCAACACTCCCATGAGAGCGATACATCCGAAGAGTGCGAACGCAATCTGGATGCGTCGCTTGGCAGGGAGAGAGAAGACCGCGAAGACCATACCCGCCGCTCCGCCGACCCATGCGGAACGGCTGGATGTAAGAGCGAGCGTCATCAGCGCGAACGGCATCGCCGTATAACGGAGCTTGCGGGTGGACGAGACACACAGCAAAAGTCCGAAGATGAGAAAATCCGCCAGTGTCTGTGGTGCATTCATCGTCGAAAAGACACGGACCTGCAAGCGTTCTGGAGAACCAATGGTAGAGAGGCTGGAGCTTTCCATCCAATACGCGTCCCATGGTGCGAGAACGAGATATTGATAGACGCCATACAGTCCCATCGCGAGAATGCCAAAGAGAAAATTGTTCCGAACGAGCGAAAGAATCTCCTCCAGGTACTCTCTCTGGTCGAACAGATAGAGCGCAAACGCAAGCGGTCCGACCCATGTGACAAGCTCTTGCACCATGCCAAACGGAGAGTGGGTGAGGAAGCCGACCACGGCGGCGTAGACCATCGTCGTGACGACGAGCACTACCGAGCGAAGTCGTACAGACGAGAGAATGATCTGGAGACGCCGCAGCGTGGGCATGCCGGCAACGCAGGCCAGAATAGGAGTTGCAATCACCATCGCAGCCGTCTGGGCCTGGAGGTGATACTCGATCATTCGCCGAACCATGGGGGCGAGGAAGAAGAGCCAGAGCACGAGGGTGATGTAGTGAACCCGCGAACGCCTCTTCATGTACCAGCCCATCATGAATCCCGCAGCGGGGACGAGATAGATGAGTCCCTGGGCAAAAGGCGTGAAGGAAAGCAGGATGCTGCCAGCGAGAAAGCCAATCAGCATATTGCGATACTTCTTGTTCTGCTTCACTTCGAGTAGGGTCAGTGGCATACGGTTACACTCTCACGCCTTTTTTCCGTAGCGCCGCGACAAGCAGGTTGAAGTCGTCGCGGTTGACGAACAAACTGGGCGGCCTGACCTTGAGAACAAAGATAAAGCTGCCGTAGATGAGAGCGAGCCGTGTAAGAGTCGAGATCAAAAGCGCGACTGCCGCGCCCATGGTTCCCCAGCGCGGGATGAGCAGGAACATCATCGGCACGCTCACAGCAAGACCTACGCCCTGCAGAAAAGTCACCAGGCCGGGTTTACCCAAAGCCATGAAGGCCTGCGCCAGAACGAAGGCACATCCGGCAATCGTGACCTCCACCAGAAGGAGACGAAGCGTGAGCGCGGACTTCGCATACTCCGCGCCGTAGAAGATGCGAAGTAGTACAGGTCCAAGGATTGCGATGCAAAGTGCGCAGAGGCTCGTAATCGCTGTGCTGACACGCGCGGCACGCGCAGTCATCGCCACCGCCTGCTCGGTCGAGAGGCCCGTAGCCTTGGGGAAGAGCACAGTCACCACGGAGGCCTGGAAGATGTTCAGCATGCGCGACAGGCTCAACATCACCACGTATACACCGAGGTCAGCGGGACGCAAAAAGCTTACGACCAGCACCTGATCCACCTGGAGTGCGAGTGCGCCGATGAGATCGATACCGTACGAGCGGATGCCATAGCTCAGAAGGAGCTTCTGCGTGGTGAAGCTGATGCGTCTGTCACTGCCGAAGAGCTTTCGGGAGCGCCATGCAAGAAGGAAGAAAGGTGGGACTGCCGCGAAGATGTAAGCGCTCGAAGCGGTCAGTGTGTTGAAGTGGTGGGTTCCCAGCAGGATCAGAAGAGAAGTGAGAATGACGGCTGGGTTAAGGATCTGAGCGACGTTGGAGGTAGAGAAAGCACCTGTGGCTTCGATTCCACCACGGAAGATCAGCGTGGTACTGCATAGCGGTGTGACGATCAGGAACCACTGTGCTGCGTGGATCGCCCAGAGAGGATACTGATGCAGCCACATGGGCATGCAGATCGCACCTACAATCGCAACGATGATGGAAAGCACTGTGCTCATAAACAGACTGTTGACCATCAGCGTTTCGGTCTGTTTGGGCCGGTTGCGAATGTAATAAATTAGGGCGCTCGGCAGACCGAAGGTGGTCATTCCCGCGAGCAGAGAAGACCACAGGGTGATCGCTGCGAGTTGTCCTCGACCGGCGGGCGCAAGGATGCGCGCGGTCATGATCCCGGTGAGAATATTCAGCCCTTGGATGAAGACGCGGGAGCCAATCGTCTGACTGATAATCCGCACACCGCGCGATGCCGGAGTCACGGTCTTGATAACAGGATCGATCGGAACATCCTTCTCAGTGGCGGCGGACATTGGGTTGTATCTTCTCCACTCAACACTGCGGTTGAGGATGAAATCGGATTGTGGTCGACTGAGGAGCAAGCTTCAGCATTGGAGGAGAGTTCAGTTCACTCTCATCCAATGCCGAAGTTGTGGACTCATCAAAAGGATAGAGGGTTAGTAGGCCCTGTATCTTTGGAACTCGGTGTCCAGCGCACCCATCTTGGCCACAGCTTCCAGGTAAGGGAAGTTCGGCTCGGAGGCGGCAGCAGCCTCCAACTCAGCCTCGCGCTTTCGCGAACTCACGAAGTACACGGCCAT
>JAHFTZ010000342.1 GCA_023265355.1 Terriglobus sp. | reverse complement strand
TACTCTGGATGATCTGCCCGGGCAGAGCGCCGATGTACGTACGGCGGTGACCGCGAATTTCCGCTTCATCGTGCATGCCGCCCAGTGATATGCGCTGGAACTTGCGGCCAAGCGCGCGCGCGATAGAGCGGCCCAGGCTTGTCTTTCCCACTCCGGGAGGTCCGACGAAGCAGAGAATCGGCCCCTTCATGTCAGGCTTGAGCTCGAGCACGCTCAGGTAGTCGAGAATGCGGTCCTTTACCTTCTTCAGCTCGTAGTGATCTTCATCGAGAATCTCGCGAGCCTTGCCGATATCGATTTTCGAGCCGGAGCTCTTGGTCCAGGGCAGTACGGCGAGCCACTCGATGTAGTTGCGCGTGAGTCCGTAATCGGCGGCCATGGGAGACATGCGCTGCAAGCGCGAAAGCTCCTTCATGGCTTCCTTTTTCACGTCCTCCGGCATGCCTGAGGATTCGATCTTCTCGCGCAGCTCATCCACGTCGCGCTGGCCTTCGTCCTGTTCGCCCAGCTCCTTCTGGATGGCCTTCATCTGCTCGCGCAAGTAGTAGTCGCGCTGCGACTGCTGCACCTGATCCTGAACCTCATTCTGGATCTTGGCGCGGAGCTGCTGTACTTCGATTTCCTTTGCCAGATGCTTGTTAAGCATTTCGAGACGTTCAACAATACTGCCCGTTTCAAGCAGGTGCTGCTTGTCGTCGGTCGTCAGGAAGGGCAGAGAAGAAGCCACGAAGTCGACCAGGCGGCTGGGCTCTTCGATGTTGGCCGCGATGGTCTGCAATTCGTCGGAAAGCGTCGGTGACTCGGAAACGATCTGCTGGAATTGTGCGATTACGTTGCGTTGCAGCGCCTCGAAGCCCGAACTGGTGGCGGGCTCGATATCTTCGACAGTCTCCACCTCGGCGATCATGAAGGGCTCAGTCTGGCTATAGCGAACCAGACGCACGCGGCTCACGCCCTCTGTAAACACAAAGCGGCTCTGGTTGGGCATGCGCACAACCTTGTGCACAGTGGCAAGGGTGCCTACCTTGTGCAGATCTTCGGGCTTTGGCGCATCCAGCCGGGGATCGAGCTGGGCGGCTACCACGATGGTTCGCTCATCTCCCAGTGACTCGATCAGCTGTATCGAGCTCTCTCGGCCGACGGTCAGCGGAAGCACGGCATGAGGGAACAATACAGTATCCCGGACTGGCAGCACAGCAACCTGACGCAGCCCGGATGTGTCTTTCGTTGTAATAGCTTGCGACTGCTGCGACTTCGGAGATTGATTTGGCATTGAGTGTCCCTTTATCAAGTTACCTTCATATAGACAACGCAGGAAGTGAAAAGTTTCAGGAAACTTGCGGTCTGCATGCCATTGTCGTCTCCGGGGTTGTCTTGATGCTGGCGATACGATTCCCGAGAGTCGGCGGTTCCCACGTCCGCGAATACGTCTCGGATAAGGTTTTGGATGCGTTACTGCACGGATGCTGTATCGGCTGAAACAAGTTTTAAGTGAGTATTTCTGTGCGGGGGAGAAAGGAAGTCGAAGGTGAAAGTGAAAGCTGGGCTGTCTGTGCCAGAGGAATTGTTAAAGCACCTGTCCGCAATGGACGCGGACAGGTGTCATTCGTGCTGTAAGGGGTCGCTAATTGGTGGACGGAGCAACTTTCGTCATGTTCGAGTTGTTATCGCCGTCTTCGCTTTTGATAGCGGACTCGATGTGGGCCCAGAGGTCCTCTGGCGGGTCGACAACCGGAAGTAGCTGCCGAGCTGCTTCGGCAATGGTCTCCAGGTCGGCAAGCAGGGCCCGGCACAACTCGCAACTACGGATGTGCGGGTGGGCGCTGGCGTCCACACCGCTGCCGATCAACTCGGGCAGCTGAGCCTGGAATTCTGCGCAAGTCATTTTCATAGGATCGCTGGTCAAGACTGCGCCTCCGGGAGAGAATTCTGACGCAGGGCATCACGCAGGCGCAAGCGCGCCTTGTGGAGCTGCGATTTGCTATTGCCTATTGAACACTCGAGCATGGAGGCAATTTCATTGTGCTCGTAACCTTCGACGTCGTGAAGGATAAAGATGAGGCGGTAACCAGCCGGTAAATCGGCCACGGCGCGTTCAAGGGCGAGCCGGTCGATGGTACCGCTGAGGGCAAGGTCGGGTGCGCCGAAGCTGCGGCCAGGACCCTCTTCAGGCACTGGTTCCATGGCTTCGTCGAGCGAAATCAAGCTAAGGCCCTTTTTGCGGAGCT
This sequence comes from Terriglobus sp., assembly GCA_023265355.1. Lineage (GTDB taxonomy): Bacteria > Acidobacteriota > Terriglobia > Terriglobales > Acidobacteriaceae > Terriglobus. The sequence continues at coordinate 1,318 of JAHFTZ010000342.1, read as the reverse complement.
GCATAAGGACCACGTTGATGGCCAGACGGTGGAGCCATGTTGAAAATGCGGAGTCACCGCGGAACGTCGCGATTTTGCGATGGAGTTGAAGGAAGGCTTCCTGGGTAAGATCCTCCGCTTCGGCAATATTGCCGACCATGCGCAAGCAAAGAGAGTAGATGCGTCGTTTGTGGAGTGAGTAGAGGTGCGCGAACGCCTGATGATCACCCGCCTGAGCACGGGCCAAAGCATCGGCCTCGGCGGGGTCTGGACTGGCTGCGGGAGCGAAGGTAACGCGTTTTGTAGCCGGGGCAGGAGGGGGTGCTACTTCCACTCCGGGCGACGGTTCTTCCGGCGGGGCACTGGGGTAGCGGGAACGGGGCATGAGCTTCCTTGGGGGATAGGATATCTCTTGCTACGGGGTGCCATCCGCACTCGGCTCTCCGCCTCGTTAGTATAGGTGGAAAGGGGAAAGAACAAAAACCGGAGCTTCGCGAACGATGGCCTCCGTCGCTTGAGACTTTGCTGTTTCGGATGCTATACCGCGTAACTCGGTTGTATTTCCCGCGTTTTCTGGAGAATAGGAACTTGCAGAGAAAGACGGCACGGAAGATCGGCCATTTTGGACCGTCTGCGGCGAGCCTCTTGCTGGTCTGCATCCTTGTCTTCGGTTTTTGTACGCAAACATTCGCTAATGCAGAGACATCGGGAGCCCAATCGCTTCCCGATAGTCCCGTTCCAAACACCCATGCCGGCCTTCAAACCGTTACCGGAGCGCAAGATGAACCCGCGACCATGCAGTGGCAGGGACTCACTGTGCGCAGAATCATTTACGAGGTCGTTTCGGCCGGCCGTCTGAGTCCGATCCCGGAACTCCTTGCGCAGCAGCCGGGCAAGCCGTTGAGTGCCGATGCTGTTCGAGAAAGCCTTCGCCAGCTCTACGCTTCGGGCCTGTTCGACTCGATTGAAGTTGCCGGAGTGCCCGATGGTGATGGCGTGGACCTGATCTTCCGGGGACAGCCGCGAAGCTTCATCGGAACAGTGTGGGTGGATGGAGCGAAAGGCGCAACGATGAACGCGCAGTTGGAGCGTGCAAGCCAGCTCAGCGCCGGAACTCGTTTTAGCGAGGCCAAGCTTGCTATTGCGATGAAACAAATGCGCGACACACTGGCCGAGAACGGCTTCAACGAGCCGCAGATTACGCACGAAGAATCGCCGCATCAAAACGAGCAGTTGGTGGACATCGCATTCAAAGTGATCTCAGGTCCTCAGGCGCGCATTGGGCAAGTAGAACTAAGCGGCGATGCGGGAATGAGCGCGCAGTCGTTCCGGCACTACG
>JAHFTZ010000341.1 GCA_023265355.1 Terriglobus sp. | reverse complement strand
GCTTCTGCCGATCTCCGGAATCTCTGGCGTCAACCTGCAATGTTTCCAGAAGATCAATCAACTCGTGCAGCAACTGCATTCCGTCATCCCCTCCATCGCGCGCGAATATATCGACGGTCGCCTGGAGTTTGCGCGTGCCTCCGCAGCGCTTGAGCAGAAGGCATTGATGGGGGGAAGTTTTGAATTACTGAAGTACTTTAACGAGTTTCGGACGTACGTCGTCACCTATACCTTCGCGCCTGATGTGCTTGCTCCCTACTTGCCCTCATGCGCGATCGCAGATGCACAGCAGCAACGCTGGGCAACTTACTCGCAATGGATGCGTACGGCATCGGTTCTTCCGGTTGCTTCTGTACAGGCGTCTGAAACCACAATCTCTCCCCTACCTCGTTATAAACAGCAGGAGTTCATACCATGCGCGAAGTAAAAAAGATTACCGGCTTTCTTTGCCTGGCACTCATCGCGGGTCTAGCCGGTTGCGAGAAGAAATCCACGCCCAAAGTCGCGAGCTCCGGAACGCCGGGGCACAAACTCGGTATTCGTCCACACGGCGATGAAGAGATTAAGATCGCCGTGGACAAAGAACCCGAAGACGTGCAGAAGGTCTTCAAGTACATCGACGACCATATCGATGAGCACGTAGAGCTCTTGCAGAAGGTGATCCAGCAGCCATCTATCTCGAACTCGGGTGAAGGTATCCCCGAGTCGGCTGAGATGATCAAAGGTCTCTTTGACAAGCTTGGCTGCCAGGAGTCGAAGGTATACGACCTCGGAATGACGGAGTGGGGACAAGCGGGAAACCCGGTTGTTTACGCAAAGCTGGATCAAGGCGCACCAAAGACGCTGGTTGTCTATTGGATGTATGACACCATGCCCGTGACGCAGCCTGATCTGTGGGTGGCACCTCCGTTCGAGGGACGCATTGTGGACGGGAAGACCGCAGGTATCGATCCCGCGATCAAAAAGGTTCTCGTTGGCCGCGGCGCAACGAATACGAAGGGGCCGGAGATCACGCAGTACAACGCGATCTATTCCATGAAGCAGGCTCTGGGCAAACTTCCAGTGAACCTCATCTTCGTCGCGGAGGGCGATGAGGAGCGCATGTCCATGGGCCTGCGCAAGTTCGTCACGACGCATCCTGAACTCTTCAAGGGCGCGGATGCGATGCTGGGTTTTGGCGGCTCTGAGGGTCTGATGTACATCGAACTGACCACCAGCGGCACGAAGTGGGGCCGCGGTCCTACGGTTTCAGATATCCACGGCATCTTCAAGCGTTCGGTAGACAGCCCGGCATGGCGTCACATCCAGATGCTTGCATCGCTTACTTCCAAGGATGGCAACACTCCCAACATCGCAGGCTTCAACGAAGGAATCGTTCCTCTCACACCTTCCGAGGAGAAGGTTCTGGCGGAGGCGACAAAGAAGGTGGATCTGAAGAAGGCTGCCGAGAACGCCGGTGTCGCACGGTTTATCGCGGATGACCCGGCGAAGATGATCATGATGTCTCGCCATGGCACCGCTTTCAATCTGGATGGCATCTGGGGCGGCAACATGTATGCCGGAGGTTCGGGCGCGATCCTTCCAAACAAGATCACGTCGAAGCACTCGATCCGCTACATCCCCAACATGCACTCGGCGGATATCCTGAAGAAGATCCGGGCACAGCTTGATAAGAACGGATACAAGGATGTGGAACTCCGTTTCATCGGCGATCAGCCCTGGTCGAAGATGCGCTATGACACGGACATTGCGCACGCCGTGGACCAGATGAGTTCTCACTTCGGTCTTCCCAATCCTTCGCATGCGGATGGCGACTCGATCTTGATGGACTCAGGCGGTTCCGGTGCGTGGCCTGGCTATCTCTTTACCAACAGCGAACAGGGCGATCCCAATATCAAGCCTCTTGGCCTTGATATCGCGGGCGCTCGTGTCGGTACCGGCGGACGGGCTCACGCGGCCAACGAGTATTACGTGATCGAAGGAGCGGGCAAGTCGTTTGGTATGGCTGCGGCGGAAGAGTCGATCGTCGAGGTCATCTATAACTACGCACACACAACCACCAAGCCGCCAAAGAGCGGTCAGGCGGCGGTGAAGTAGACGAACGGGAAGACCCACACGGGCGTTCGTTCCGTGTGGGTCTTCACCGCCGTACTTTCAGGTATTCCATCGTCAGGATTTTTGCTTTGTTCCATGCCGCTGTAAGCCACTTCGGGGAGAGTTCGCTATGGATTTCAAAAGAATGCTCGGATTGTTTTTTCTGGTCGTTGCCTGCGGAACCACAGGGTGTAAGAAGCAGGAGAAGGCAGACGTAGCGGCCCGTCCTGAAGGCTCAGTAGCGAAGCTCGGCATCCGGCCACATGGTGACGAGACCATACAGCCGGATATGAGCCAGATTCCTGGCGAGTTGAAGAAGGTCTATGACCACATCGACAGCCACATCGATGAGCACGTGGAGAACCTGCAGAAGTGGATTCGGCAGCCGTCGATCTCAAACTCCGGCGAAGGCATTCCTGAGACGGCGGAGATGGTGAAGGGATACTTCGACAAGCTGGGTTGTCAGGAGTCGAAGGTCTACGACCTTGGCATGACGGAGTGGGGCCAGGCGGGCAATCCGGTCGTTTACGCACACTGCGACGAGGGTGCGCCGAAGACGCTGCTGATCTATTGGATGTACGACACCATGCCGGTCACTCAGCCTGACTTGTGGGTGGCTCCTCCGTTTGAAGGCCGCTTAGTCGATGGGAAGACTGCGGGAATCGATCCAAAGATCAAGAAGGTTCTGATCGGCAGGGGAGCGGTGAATTCAAAGGGCCCCCAGATGACGGAGCTCAATGCGTTGATGTCGATGAAACAGACGCTGGGTAAGTTGCCGGTAAACCTTATCTTCATTGCGGAAGGCGATGAAGAGCGTATGTCTATGGGGCTGCGCAAATTTGTAACCACTCATCCGGAGTTAGTGCGGCCCGCGGATGCCATGATGATGTTTGGCGTTCCAGGCTTCGGCCTGCTGGGTGGTTCCGAAGGCTTGATGTACATCGAGCTCACGACGAGCGGAACGAAATGGGGACGCGGTCCAACGGTCTCTGATATTCACGGCTCCTTCAAACGCTCGGTCGATAGTCCGGCATGGCGTCACATCCAGATGCTCGCGTCACTCACGTCGAAGGATGGCAATACCCCTGCCATTGCGGGATGGAATGAAGGGATCGAGCCTTTGACCCCCGCCGAGATGGATGTACTGAAGCAGGCCGCTGGAAAGGTGGATATGAAGAAGGCTGCGGCAAATCTTGGTGTGGCGCGATTCATTTCAGACGACCCACTGCAGATGACGAAGATGATGCGCACTGGCACGGTCCTCAACATGGACGGCATCTGGGGCGGCAACATGTACGCGGGTGGATCGGGAGCGATTCTGCCGAACAAGATCACGTCCAAGCACTCCATTCGCTATGTTCCGAATCAGCATTCGGCCGACATTCTGAAGAAGATACGCGCCCAACTCGATAAGAACGGATACAAGGATGTGGAACTGCGGCTTATCGGGGACCAGCCCTGG
>JAHFTZ010000340.1:3113-3585 GCA_023265355.1 Terriglobus sp. | reverse complement strand
AGAAACAATCTAGAGTCCCTGCTCAATTGAGACCTGCGCTAAGAAAGAAGAAAGCCTTCCAGCTCCTCAAAGAAGGCCTTCGGTTCTTCCAGCCAGGGGAAGTGTCCGCTTTCCTCAAAGATTACCAATCGAGAGGCGTGGATCTCCTTGTGCAGTCGCTCCGAGAGCATTACGGGGCAAATGAAATCGTGTTTCCCAACCAAGACAAATGTCTTCGCCGTGATATCGCCAAGGGATTGGGTCAGGTCCGTTTTAGAAGCCGCATCTGCTGTGAATTGCGAAACGAAAGCATAAGAGGAGATGGGGCCGGACAGCTGCTCTCTGGCCAGAGCGAGTGATTTTTCCGGACGATAGAGGTAGAGCGGCAGGATCTGTGCAACAAAATCTCCCAGGATTTCATCGCTGACGCCGGGATTCACTTGTCCACCAAAGAATGCAAACATGGCTTTCGTGGCCTCTTCAAAGCGGCGAT
>JAHFTZ010000340.1:0-3103 GCA_023265355.1 Terriglobus sp. | reverse complement strand
TGCGTTTCAGCAGCCGCACTAAAGCCCAGCACCTGGCTGCCGATCAGCACCAACTTGCTCAAGTGGTCTGGAAATCGAGCTGCATAGGACAGGGCGATCGCTCCGGAGTTCGAATGTCCCAGGAGATTTATCTCTGAAATCCCAAGATGCACGCGCAGCGCCTCCAGATCGTCGGCCATATCGACACTTGCCATTTGCGTTGAATCTTCCGGACGGCTGGAAGGGCCACTTCCTCGCGTATCGATAAAAACAAGCCGAAAATGCTTCGCGAGCGAACTTAAGCCATGCTGGAGATAGCCAGAACCAACTCCCCACCCCGGAGAAACGAGAAAGAGGACGGGACCATTCCCCGCTATCCGATAGTGAAGATCAATTCCATTCAGTCTGGTTGTGTGATCTTCGAAGGAAACAATCTGTTCATCCGTTGGCATCTTGTTCACGCTCGCTTTCGTCTCTACGGTATTAACACGCACGGAACGGATTTATTCCACCTTGACTGCTGATCCATGTCAGACAGAAAAGCCCGGCATGCCGCCGGGCACTTCTGTTCGCTCTACGAGGTTGTTACACAGGGAGCAGATGTTCCGCATGAAGCGCCTGGAGCGCCACAACGCGCGTCTGTTGCCGCTGCAGGGACTCAATACCATCCGCTGCCGCGCGTCCTGCTGCAATCGTCGTGATGGTGGGGATTCGTCCCAGCACAGCCGCACGGCGGATGGCCTTCTCGTCGAAGATCGCATCCTGACCCTGTGGCGTGTTGATGATGAGCTGAATACGATCGCCCTTGATCAGATCGACCACGTTCGGTCGGCCTTCCATCACCTTATGCACGCGCTCAACCTGCAAACCTGCATTCTCCAGCCTGTCTGCCGTGCCGTGCGTTGCGACGATGTGGAAACCCATCTCGACGAACTGCTTCGCCAGTGGGACGATGGCATTCTTATCGCGCTGGTTGATGCTAAGAAAGACTGTCCCCTTGGTTGGGAGGTTCTGTCCCGCGGCAATCTGGGCCTTGGCGAAGGCTTCGCCAAAGTTATCGGCTACGCCCATCACCTCTCCCGTGGATTTCATCTCCGGTCCGAGGACCGTGTCCACGCCTGGAAACTTGGCCCATGGGAAGACCGGAGACTTCACGAAGTAGTGCGATCCGGTAGAAAGATCCTCTCCCGTCTTCACGTTTTCGGGAAGGAACTCCGTGAGCTTGCGTCCCGTCATCAGGCGCGATGCGATCTTCGCCAAAGGCACACCGGTGGCCTTGGAGACGTAAGGCACCGTGCGAGACGCGCGCGGATTGACTTCAATCACGAAGACCTTCCCGCGCTGGATAGCGAACTGGATATTCACTAAGCCGATCACATTCAGGGCCATCGCCAGTTTGCGTGTGTAGACGCGGATCTGGTCGAGAACTTCCTTGCTGAGATCCACCGCTGGCAGAACGCACGAGGAGTCGCCCGAGTGAATACCAGCCTCTTCGATGTGCTGCATGATGCCCGCGATGACGACATGCGTACCGTCGCAGAGCGCATCGACGTCGACCTCCGTCGCGTCTTCGAGGAAGTGGTCGATCAGGACCGGACGCTCCTGCGAATATTCGATCGCCGTGGACATGTAGTTGCGCACGCCAGCTTCGTCATACACGATGACCATGGCGCGGCCACCAAGAACGTAGGATGGGCGGACAAGCACCGGATAGGTGACGCGCTCCGCGCCTGCAATGGCTTCTTCGATGCTGGTCGCCATCGCTCCCTGAGGTTGCGGGATACCGAGCTCTTCGATCAGCTTGCCAAAGCGCTTGCGATCTTCCGCGAGGTCGATCGACTCCGGCGAGGTACCGATGATGGGCACGCCTGCGGCTTTGAGCGGCAAGGAGAGATTGAGGGGCGTCTGTCCGCCGAACTGCACAATCATCCCGATCTCCGCACCCGAGCTCGCCTCGTGGTGATAGACCGCCAGCACATCTTCCAATGTGAGCGGCTCGAAGTAAAGCCGGTCCGAGGTGTCGTAGTCGGTGGAGACCGTCTCTGGATTGCAGTTGACCATGATGGTCTCGTAGCCGTCTTCGCGCAGTGCGAAGGCGGCGTGGCAGCAGCAGTAATCGAACTCAATGCCCTGACCGATACGGTTCGGTCCGCTTCCAAGAATAATGATCTTCTTGCGATTCGTTGGCGTTGCCTCGTCTTCCTCGTCGTAGCAGGAGTAGAGGTAAGGCGTAAACGATTCGAACTCCGCCGCGCAGGTATCGACCAACTTGAAAACCGGCATAACGCCAAGCTTCTTGCGTAGATCGCGGACCTTGGCCGTGGCATCTTTACCTTCGAGCTGCAATGAACTCGCAATGCGTTCGTCGCTAATGCCCATGCGCTTCGCCGAGCGCACCTCGTCGTACGTCAGCGTCTCCAGGGTCTTGCCCGCAAGGCCGCCGATCTCATCGGAGATCTGCTTCACCTGGTACAGGAACCACGGGTCCATCCCTGTAAGGCGGGCGACCTCGCGCACGGACATACCCTTTTCAAAGGCGTAACGAACATAGGTCAGACGCTCAGGATGCGGCGTGACCAGGCGCTGCGTGAGGCGGCGCGGATCGACATCCGCAGCAGTAGCCTTCTTTCCTGTCTCAAGCGAGCGGACGGCCTTCATCATCGCTTCCTTGAAGGTGCGGCCGATGGCCATCACTTCGCCGACGGACTTCATCTGCGGGCCAAGATCTTCGTTGGCTCCAGGAAACTTCTCGAACTGCCACTTCGGAATCTTGACGACGACGTAATCGATGGTCGGTTCGAAGCAGGCTGGGGTCGCCTTGGTGATGTCGTTCTGCAACTCATCGAGCGTGTATCCGACGGCGAGGCGTGCTGCGATCTTCGCAATGGGAAATCCAGTCGCCTTCGAAGCGAGCGCAGACGAACGTGAGACACGCGGGTTCATCTCGATCACCGTCATGCGTCCGTTTGCGGGGTTCACTGCAAACTGCACGTTGGAGCCACCGGTTTCTACACCGATCTCTCGGATGACGCGAATAGCGGCATCGCGCATGCATTGATACTCACGGTCGGTGAGCGTCTGCGCAGGTGCGACGGTGATGGAGTCGCCAGTGTGAACGCCCATG
>JAHFTZ010000339.1 GCA_023265355.1 Terriglobus sp. | reverse complement strand
TCCCCGGAGCAAAGCGTCCCTCGCGGTACCCGAGATCCGTGAAGCAGGTAAACTCGTTCGTCGTCATCCAGTGGTGCACGCGGTCAGAAAGACGCTTGGTGACGTAGCCTGCATAATCGGCAAAAGCCTTTGACGTGTCGCGCGATTGCCAGCCTCCCGGCAACGCCGCCGGCAGGTCCCAATGAAACAGCGTTACGTAAGGTTGAATCTTGTTGGCAAGCAGCTCATCGACTACGCGGTTGTAATAATCCAGCCCCTTCTGATTCACCGCGCACTTGCCCTGCGGAAAGATGCGCGACCAGGAGATGGACATGCGATATGCGCCCACGCCTAGATTCTTGAGCAAGGCAACGTCTTCTTTGTACCGATGGTACGAATCATCGGCCACATCGCCCGTGTCGTTGTTAAAGATCTTGCCCGGAGTGTGCGCGAATACGTCCCAATTCGACGGTCCCCGACCATCCTCATTCACTGCTCCCTCAATCTGGTAGGAGGCCGTTGCGCATCCCCATATGAAACCCTTCGGAAACTGCAGACTCGATTGTGCAGCCTGGCCAAATGCATATTTTGGCAGCGCGGGAGCAGCGAGCACCGCAGCAGTCGCGGCTACTCCGGTTGTGAACTGACGCCGGGTGATGTTCTTCATGGATTTCCTTTCAATGCCAAGCAACTTTGTCACGCAAATATGTGCGGCAGCAAGACTCTACTGCAAACCACTCGGGATTCTAGCAGAGAGCACGCGTCGGGCAACTCTCTGACGGGCACGGTCTATCCTACCTTTGGACATGAGCCAGAATCATGGCCCAAAACACGAGCCTGGATGCTCCAGCCTGCTTCGCTCACGCCATAAGGAGATTAGCTATGGGTACATCTGCTCCAAACGAACAAATTCCGAAGATTCCGGGCTACGCCTTTGGAAGTCCTGAGAGTGCACACTCGCCGCTTACAGAAAAGGATGTGCACGAGTTGGAGCAGACGATTGGCTGGACTGAAGAGGATGCTGCACGATTGCAGCAGCACGGCGATGTGTTCCGTGAACAGGCAGAAGCGATGGTGGATGCATGGCGCGCCATCATTGGCTCGCAGCCACACCTGGCTCACTGGTTCAACGGCCCTTATGAAAAACCTGATCTCGACTACAAAGCACGCGTAAAGCCGCGGTTTGTGCAGTGGGTCATCGATACAGCTACGCGCCCGCACGACCAGGCGTGGCTCGATTACCAGGAAGAAATCGGCCTGCGCCACACGCCCGCAAAGAAGAACACTACTGATGAGCGGCATACTGCCCCGATGGTGCCGCTGCGCTTCTTGCTCGGCTTCTTGCCGGCAGTGTCGGACATACGAAGATTTCTGCAGGGCCGTATCTCAGATGAAGCTACCCTGCAGGCCGTAGAGCGCTCCTGGAGTAAAGCCGTACTCATTGAGGTAACGCTGTGGGCGCGTCCGTATACCCGCGATGGCCTCTGGTAAGCCTGGAAAGCAGATCCTTAGTTGGCGGAAGGCATCTCGGCGTGGTCAATCACATAAAAACCCACCGGGCCTTTGGCCGGTTGAAGGCGTAGTCCCAGTTGATCCGGAAGTGCGTCGAATAGCGTCGGCAATTTCCGAATTTCCGGCAGCAGATCGTCCTGAGTAAGCCCCGGCGGAAGCTCCGGCTGAAAGGTCAGCGTGAAGTCGTAAACCTGCGTCAGTCCAGTTTTGTCGATAACCGGCCGCGGATCATCTCGCAGTGCCTGCCCGAGAAACCAGCAGAGATATTCCATGGGAACCCTGATCCCGGTAAAGACGCTCGGTCGTGTCATGTTGACGGGAATATTCAGATCTGGCTTGACGCCGTCGGGCTTCATCTTCAAACCCGATTTTTCCACGTGGAGTTCATATACTCGGCCTTCCTTCTCTTCGACGTGGAACTTCAAACCGAAACGATCGGCCAGCAGATTCTTGAACATAGTGTGCAGATCGTCAAGATTGGCTACTTTTTCAGATCGCGCCTCGATGTTGAATGTGGTCGTGCTGATCCAGTCGGGCCCTCCGGTGATCTGACGCGCGGGAATACGGTAGATCACCGCCATCATTGTTTTCAAATTCACGTTCTGAACCAGGTATCCGTTGCCGCCTGGCAGCGGCTTGATAAATCCTCGATCCGATCCCTGCTGGGCAAGGTGGATAGCGGCCACATCGAATGTCAGGCGCGTCTGTTGGGCTGGTGAATCACCCGCTGGAGCAACAAGCAGCGAGGCGATGAATAGAAGCTGGGGAAGCCTTCGCATAGTCCGACCTCACCTCGAATCTACCCCAAAGGAGAGGTGCACATGAACAGAAAGAGCCGCAGCCTGTTGGCTGCGGCTCTCTCGTGTTCCAAAGTGACTGCCCTACATTTCTTTAACGCCTTCAACAAACGCCTTGAGCTTGCGGCTGCGCGACGGATGACGCAGCTTCCGCAGTGCCTTCGCTTCAATCTGACGAATGCGCTCGCGTGTTACCTGGAAGCTCTGACCCACTTCTTCAAGCGTGTGCTCTGATCCGTCTTCAAGTCCGAAGCGCATCTTGATGACGCGCTCTTCGCGCGGTGTCAGCGTGCGCAGTACCTGCGACGTGTACTCCTTCAGGTTGACGCTGATGACAGCCTCAGAGGGCGAAACCGCCTGGCGATCTTCAATGAAGTCGCCAAGGTGCGAATCTTCCTCTTCACCGATCGGCGTTTCAAGCGAGATGGGCTCCTGCGCAATCTTCAGCACCTTGCGAACCTTCGCTACCGGGATATCCATGCGGCGCGCAATCTCTTCGCTCGACGGCTCGCGGCCCAGTTCCTGCACCAGCTGACGGCTCGTGCGAATGAGCTTGTTGATCGTCTCAATCATGTGCACCGGAATACGGATGGTGCGGGCCTGATCGGCGATGGCGCGCGTAATTGCCTGGCGAATCCACCAGGTCGCGTACGTTGAGAACTTGTAACCGCGACGATATTCGAACTTGTCCACCGCCTTCATCAGGCCGATGTTGCCTTCCTGAATCAGGTCGAGGAACTGCAATCCGCGATTGGTGTACTTCTTGGCAATTGAGACAACCAGTCGCAGGTTGGCTTCGATCAGCTCGCGCTTGGCCTGCTCCGCGTCCATGTCGCCCTGGATCATTTCGCGTTGCGTGCGCTTCAGCTCGGTAATGGAAACGCCCGCGTCGGCTTCAATCTTTTCGAGATCGACCTTGCAGTTCTTTTGCTGGCGGCGGTATTCCTTCTTGAGTTCCTCGCTCTTTGAGGCTTCGTGCTTCTGATCAAGTGAACGGATCTGCCGTTCCAGCGTGCGCATGGTGTCTACGGTCTTGTTGACCTTGTCCAGCAGCCGCTTGCGTTCCAGAGCCGTGTACTTCAGTTCGCGAACAATGCGCGAAATATAGACCTTCTCACGAGCAATCGACCAGCGAACGCGGCGAGCTTCCTTCGCCTTCGCCTTGCTGGCGCCCGCGTTGATTGCTTCCTGCTTTTCTTCGAGTGCAGCAATCTTTTTCTGGTGCTTTACCAGCGTCTCGATGCGGGCCACCGTGGCCTTCACGCGTGCCTGCACTACGTCTTCGGTAAGTTCTTCCTC
>JAHFTZ010000338.1 GCA_023265355.1 Terriglobus sp. | reverse complement strand
ACGTATGGGCTCCTTGTTGCTTCTTAGGGCTGCGGGTTAGGTTGCGCTTCCTGCTTGTCTTTGCCGCCGCCGAAGAGCTTCTGGAAGAAGTTACGTTTCTTCGGTTGTGGTTCGGCAGGGGTGCCGTCGGGGTTCATTGCGGGGATGGCGGGCTCTTTGGCAGGCTCGTTGTTGTTGCTGCTGCCTGTGCCGAAGATCTTGCTCAGGATTCCGCCCTCGTTATCGCCCATGCGTGAGCAGGTGTTCTGAGGCTGTGTGCCGTTGAGGAAGGCTGCAGAGTAGGCGTTGGGACAGGTCTCATCTGCAAGCTGATTGGTGGCCTTGTCGATACGGAAGACGCTGACGCCGTTGGGCGGCGTGAAGGGCTTCATGTCCGAGTACTGCGGGAGCTTGATGGCGCGGTTCATGAACTCGGCCCAGATGGGAGCTGCGGCGAGCGCACCTGAGAGCTTGATGTCCGTGTAATCGTCGTTGCCGACCCAGACGATGCAGATGAGGTTCGAAGTGTAAGCGGCGAACCAGACGTCATGGCTAGTACCGGTCTTACCCGCTGCTGGAGCGGTAAATACGCGCTTGCGCACTTCGTAGCCGTAGCCGAAGTTCATCACGCCTTCCATGAGCGAAGAGGTGAGATAGGCAGCGCGAGGGTCCATGACCTGGCGCGCCTCCGGCGTGAAGTCTGCGACGACCTCGCCGCGATCGTTCCGGACAGAAGAGAGCATCCACGGGTTGAGGTGAACGCCGTTGTTCGCAAAGACTGTGTATGCGCCAGCCATGTCGAGCGGCGTGGCGTCGTAGGCTCCAAGAGAGACGGCGGGCGTGCCGCGCGCGGCGGTAATGCCGGAGGCGCGGGCGAGAGCGGCTACGTTTTCGAAGCCTACCTGCTGGCCGAGGGAGATCGTCGCGTTGTTCAGCGACTGCGCGAGAGCGACGATGGCGGGAACGCTGCCGTGGAAGTGGTCCCTGTAGTTGCGCGGGTTGTAGGTTTGGCGGCCGTTATCGAAGGTGAAGGTGGTGGGCTCGTCGTTGAGAATGGTGGTCGCCGTGAAGACGTTGCCGTCGGAGAGTGGCGTTCCGTTGACGGCCTGCACGTTAGCGGCGGCGTAGACGAAGGGTTTGAAGATCGACCCCGTCGGACGCTTGGCGACAGCGTGGTTGAGCTGCGATGCGCCGTAGTTGCGTCCGCCCACAAGTGCAAGCACCTGGCCAGTGTGCGGATTGAGCGCGATCAGCGAGACCTGCGGATAGGTAATCGCGCCTTCGCCACGGTGCAGCTTGCGGACCTGTTCATCGACGTTCTGCATCCCAACGGCAACGGCGGCGGAGGCGGCCTTCTGCAGGTCGGGGTCGAGCGAGGTGTAGATGCGCAGAGCGCCGCGCGCATTGTCGGAGTCACCGAGGCGCTGCACGAGCTGATCGTGGACGAGGTCGACAAAGTAAGGAGCTTCGCTGGCGTCTACGTTGGGCGAAGCGAGACGGATGGGCTCGGCCTTGGCGTGTTCTGCCTGCTGGGGCGTGAGCGCTTCGGTCTCCACCATGGACGAGAGCACGAGGTTGCGGCGCTCAAGGACGCGGTCCATGTGCTTGTACGGATTGAAGTAGCTGGGCCGCTGTATGATGCCGGCAAGCATGGCACACTCGGCGGTGTCGAGCTGTTTGATGTCTTTGCCGAAGTAGGCCTGCGCGGCTTCGGAAAAACCCGCGACGGCGAAGGATCCACGCTGGCCCATGGGGATCTGGTTGGCGTACATCTCGAAGATCTGCTGCTTGGTAAAGCGCGCTTCGAGCTGGAAGGAGATCATGATCTCGATGAGCTTGCGCTTGAACTTCTTCTCCGGAGAGAGAAAGAAGCCGCGTGCGAGCTGCTGCGTGATCGTCGATCCGCCGCAGTTCTTTTTACCGGAGAGGAGATCGCCGACGGCGCAACGGATGGTGCGGCCGACGTTGATGCCGGAGTGGTCGAAGAAGCGGCGGTCTTCAATTGCGGTGACGGCCTGGACCATGCGCGGAGGGATGTCTTTGTAGGTGACCAGGCGGCGCTTGGTGCGGTTCTTGTCTTCGGAGAGACCGGTGATGAGCTGCGGCTCCAGCTCGTAGGCGCTGAGAGCGACGCCGTTCTCGGCTGTGATTGCAGAGACCTGTCCGTCGGGCGTGGTGATGGTCGCACCGTCCGTGGAGTGGAAGCTCTGCGGTCCTGGCTTGATCATGATGCTGTCGCCGCTGAGCCGGAAGCTGCCGAGCTGATCGTTGGAGTTGTAGCCCGCGCGGCGTAGCTCGGAACCGATGAGCTCGGCGGTCATCTTCTGGCCGACACGGACTTCTCGCGGACCGGCATAGATCTGCGAGGTGCTGGCGAAGAGCGGACCGTTGTTCAAGCGGTCGTCTACGACGTGCTGGTACTTGTAGTAGTAGAAGCCGAAGACAGCGGCACCGAGGACGAGGCAGGCCAGTCCCGCGACGAGGAAGAAGCGAAGCGCGCGATGCAGGAAGGGATCCCTTCCGCCGCGAACCGCACTGTTGGAGTCGTACTGTCCTTTGTACTTGACCTTCACTGCCACGGTGTCACCTTAGGTCTTCCTTGAAGCTGCTTACTGCTGGACCGCTGCCTGGAGCTGGGGAACGACATCGCTGACCGCGCACTCGATGGTGCTGCCTGTAAGGCGGTCGACGAGTTCGACGAGGCCGTCGACAAGTTTCTTGCCGACGTTGACACGATACGGCACGCCGATCAGGTCGGCGTCTTTGAATTTGACGCCCGCGGACTGGTCACGGTCATCCAGCAAAACGTCAAAACCTGCAGCGTCGAGCGATTTAGCGATCGCTTCGCCCGCCTCCGCGAGAGTTGTGTCGCTCTGTTTGGTGACGGTGACGATGACCTGGAAGGGAGCGATGGAGGCCGGCAGGGCGTAGCGGATTTCGCCACGATCGCTCAGGCCCATCGCCGCTGCGGAGCGCTCCATGGCGGCGGTCAGGATGCGCTCGATGCCGATGCCGTAGCAGCCCATGATTGGCGTGGTCTCTTTGCCATTTTGATCGAGAACACGCGCGCCCATGCTTTCGGTGTACTTGTTGCCGAGTTTAAAGATATGACCGATCTCGACAGCTTTGCCGAGGCGCAGGGGCTGGCCGGTGATGGGATCGGGCTCACCTTCGTTGATGTTGCGGATGTCGGCGATGACGGTCGGTTTGAAGTCGCGGCCCGGAGCGACATTGCGCAGGTGATGCTCTTCCTTGTTCGCTCCGGCGATCAGATTCTTGCGGCCTTCGAGGGCTTTATCCAGAACGACGAGCGTCTTCTCACTGTCGAGGCCGATGGGGCCGAGATATCCAGCGGGCGCGTTGAAGGTGGCGAAGATCTCTTCCGCGACCATGGGGCGCAGCTCCGCACCGGCAACGAGCGAACCGAGCTTGGCCTCGTTGAGTTGATGATCGCCGCGCAGGAAGGCCACTACGGTCCTGGTCTTCGCGACGCCCTTGGCGTCCTCGGGCCACGTGGCGATTAGCGCCATGGTCTTCATCTGGTGATGCTGTGCAACGTTGAGGAACGCACTCACCTCGTCGATGGTCTTCTGGCCGGGGGTATGGACGAGTTCCGGTGC
>JAHFTZ010000337.1:1443-3600 GCA_023265355.1 Terriglobus sp. | reverse complement strand
ATAGGCCCGTTCGTCGCAGTGGCGGACGTACATGACGGCACAGCCACCGTATGGTCTCACTCCGCAAACTCACAGGGCCTCCGCGCGCAGATAGCCAACACGCTCAGCCTGCCCACGGAAAAAGTCGTCGTCCGCTGGCTGGAGCACGCCGGTCAGTTCGGACGCACGACCTTCGGCGGCGATGGAGCCGAAGGCGATGCCGCCATCCTCTCTCAACTCAACGGCAAGCCCGTACGCGTGCAGTGGACGCTTCAGGAAGATCTCGCATGGTCCGCCTCATCCCCCGGTTGGGTCGCGGACATGCACTGCGGTCTGAATGCCGAAAACAAAATCGCTGCCATCCATAGCGCCTTTTATTCGCCACAATCGAATGACGCCCGCATCGTCGGCGCAATTCTCGCCGATATGCCTTGCAGCAAACCGAAAGCAGCCAACTGGATCGCCACCGAGTGGCCCTACGACAAGATCGAACATCGCTTCGAAGAGGTTTACGGCATACCGAACCTCGGCGCGGATACCTCCGCCGTGGGTCTTCGTGGCCTCATCATGCGAACCCCCGGCCAGCGCCAGCAGAACTTCGCTCTGGAGTCGGTCATCAATGAAGCGGCCTCGACAGCCGGTGCGGATCCAATCGAGTTCCGTCTGCAGCACACTACCGACCAACGCCTGATCGATATCATCCACGCGACCGCAAAAGCCGCCGCGTGGCAGCCTCGCTCTTCCCCTCACCCGCAGGCACGCTGTACCGGAAAAGATCCGGTCAGCGGTCGTGGCGTCAGCATCATGGTCCGCGAAAACTCTTACTGGATGGGCATCGCAGAGATCACCGTAGTACCGGAAACAGGCATAGTCCAGGTGACGCACTTCACCATTGGCCTGGAATGTGGAAAGATCATCAATCCACGCCAGCTGGAACGCTGCATGAAGAGCGGCGTCGTGATGGGTGTAAGTGAAGCGCTGAAGGAAGAACTCACCTTCGACAAAGGAAAGATCACCAGCAATAATTGGAGCCGCTATAAAATCCTGACTATGGCGGAAACCCCCGAGGTCAAAACCGTACAACTCTCCCGCGACTATAAAGGGTACGGTGGCGGCTCCGAGGGCGCAAACGCCATCTGCACGCCATCCATTGCCGCCGCCTTCTTCGACGCAACCGGGGTCCACGCTCGTAGAATTCCACTTACGCCCGCTTACGTAACCAGCCTGCTCAAAGGCTGAACAGGAGTCCCATCAAGAATGACCTCCACAAGAATTTTTATCTCCGGATTCGCTGTCCTCGCTGTCTTCGCCGCGTGGAGCGTCACCCCTACACTGGCCAAATCCGCACCCACAACACGCGGGGGAGTCTACTCAGCAGAGCAGGCGCAGCAAGGCAAGGCTCTTTATGACGGAAAGTGCGCCATGTGCCACGGCTCTGCACTCAAAGGGAATGGCCCGTTCCCTCCACTCGCGGGCGATGCCTTTCTAACAAAGTGGAACGGTAAGACCCTGGCCGATTTAGATCATAAGATCCAGGCCACCATGCCCACCACCGAACCCGGCACGCTCACCCCGGACGATACAGCGCGCCTTGTCGCCTACATCCTCAGCACAAATACTTTTCCCGCGGGAGAAGAACTCCCAAAGGATGCTGAAGCGCTCAAGGCTATTCGTATCGAAAACACTCCCCCTCAATAAGGAGCGGCCTACGCCAGGTGTGCACCGATCGAAAGAGAGGAGGTCTTCTTCGGCCCCTCAATCGCTCCAAGCTGCGAAGCAACAATCTCCTGCCCGCCACGCGGTAGATGCACGACCAACCGCTCCTGCTCGACGAAGGTCACCAACGCCGCCAGCGGCATAAGCCCCAGCGCAAGCAAGGCAATCCCGTAGCGCAACTTCGTTGCCGCGCGAAACGTCATCCGGTCCACAAGCGCATACACCACGGCAATCGCAGTTCCCTGCCAGCAGAAGTGCAGCAGCGTCCATCCTAGCGCCACCATCTCACCCTCTCGCATCCACGTCAGAGCATTCATCATTGCCTCGACTCTCCGTTACTTCTTACGGCGCAGCAGCTTCCGAATCTCATCCAGATCTTCTTCGCTGGAGGCTTCCATCTCCAGCGCATGCAGCGCCAGTTGCGCCGCGCTTCCGGCACAAAAGCGCTTGCTCAACTCACGC
>JAHFTZ010000337.1:0-1433 GCA_023265355.1 Terriglobus sp. | reverse complement strand
ACATGCGCCCGCTCGCGCTCATCGCGTTTCACCAGGCCCTTGTCCGTCATGATCTGCAGCAGCTTGAGCACGCCGGTATAGACCACCGGTCGCCGTGCATTCACCGCGTCAAAGATCTCGCGCACGGTCGCCTGCTCCAGATCCCAGAGAATCGTCAGCAGTTCAAGCTCCCCTTCGGTAGGCTTCGGAATTTCATATGTACTCGTCATGGAAGAAAACTTATACGAATGACTTCGTAGATGTCAACGAAGATCTTCGTACGAAGTCTGGGAATAGCCCTTCCTGAGAAAAGTCCTTTGGATATGCCAAAGAAGTCTGCACGGCTCTTCTGCAATGTCTGTAGGAGAAACGTTCCGCCTCAAGGCATCACGTTTCTCAATGAAGCGCAGTCAGCATAGGTTGAATCCAGGAAAAGAGCACATTGCCCATGCTTGGAAAAACAGCGGACAGAGCCGTCAGAACCGGCAGGCCGCCGACGCTGAGCATATGCAGCAGAAACGCTCCGCGCTTTACTTCTCCCGGCGGTGTCTCGCTCATGCGGCTCAGGATCGCGTCTCGGTCCATCTGCAGCAGCACGGTTCCGATCCCGAACAGTAATATGACAACGATAACAATCAGCGACCAGGCAATGTTCTGCGGCTCCTGGAAGGGATAACTTACCGCCGCGACTAAGAGAAGAAAAAGTCCCATCGACATGAAGGTCATCAGATTCTTCAACTGCAACGTGACGTAACGAACGTAAGCCCCAAAGCGCATCGCGATGTACTCATTCGCGACGGCCACCTCGCAAGGACTTGGGAGCGAAGTTCCGCAAGGAACGGGAAGATCGTCACGACAAAGGGAAGAGACGTGCTTTGTCTCCTTGGAATCGTTGCTTCCACCGGCCGTTCGGTCGGTATCGACGTCCGGACCGCCACGCTTCCACGAAGCTTCGATTACGGAATGACTCGCCAGCAGCGCGGCATATCGATTCTGGTCTTCACTAAACCGCACGTATACCTGGTCAAGTGACATCTCATCGCTGCCCAGGCCAAAAACGATCTGGTCAATGAGCTCCGCCTCTTTCTCAATCTGATTCGCGTTCTGTTCAGGGGAAATCACCTGCGGCGCAACCTTGCGGTACTCGAACCATCGCATAGGAAGAATCAGGGTACGGCGCAGTCCGGCGTACGACCAGATCGGCGCCAGGGAAAATGTCTTCGGCAAACGGGAGAAGGCGAAGCGCATCGTCGAACCTTCCAGCAACTCCAGCAGAAAGCGCAGCAACTTCCAGATAGCGATAAACCTAACCCACAACCACGCAATGGTCCAGAGAGCAGTAATAAACGTGAAGCCATAGAGCATCGTCATCCGCTCGCCGTCGATTGAAGTAAAGAGAAGGAATGGATGAAGCACAGCACAGGCGATCAGCACGCAGAGCAGGAGCAAAAGCC
>JAHFTZ010000336.1 GCA_023265355.1 Terriglobus sp. | reverse complement strand
CCCTGGTTCTTCACACACGCATCCAGAACGTCGCAGGTCTTCTCGCCTTCGAGGAACACCATGCCCACACCCAACGGTTTGTCCGCGTCGAGAGCAGTGTTCGTTACGCGCAAGAGAAGGTCGCGCGGAATTGCAGCCGTAATACCGACACCATCCGAACTTTTGCCATCCGCAGCCACAGCACCGCGATGGGCCAGACGAGCCAGAGCCGTAAGCGCGTCTTTCAAGATCACATGAGAGGGGATAGCTGTTGTGGTCGCAACAAATCCCACGCCACAAGAGTCGTGGTCAAACTTGGCATCAATCAACGAGGGGCCGTCAAAGCAGCGCGTCGTGGAGACACCGGTGGCTTGCGTGGCCTTCATGGCCGCGCTTCGCAAACTAGAGTTACAGGATTCCATACTTCAATATACGTCGCATTTCCGTCATCTGCCATGGGTCGAATGCCCCACCAGTAGGGTTTTTTTAGGCTCTTGACTTATTCCCTGTGAATATTTATACATAGATATGTATCTTTATACAGAAAAGGGCGTGGCCGCTCGTGGCCGCGCTTTTTTACCTCAAAAAATGTGTTTTTGCGGTAACTTCAAACATTTCCCTGCATGAGTCAACCTCTTTTGCACCGAACCTGATCCACCCAAAATCGGACTGTATAAACTGCATGAAACAGCAACGGCACGGCTCAATTCGCACACTTCTAGAGACTTCCACCGTCACGAATCAGGATGATCTGCGCAAGAAACTGGCCAAGCTGGGCTTCATTGTTACGCAGGCCACGCTCTCGCGCGATATTCACGAACTCCGCATCTACAAAGGGCCAAACGGCTATGCCCTGCCCTCGACGGTGGTTGAAGAAGACGACGAAGACCCGGGGATTAAAGAGACTTTGGAGAACTTCGGCCTGAAGGTGCGGCAGGCGCAGAATCTCCTCGTGGTGATTACGACAACGGGAAGCGCGCAGCCTATCGCTGCGGCTCTGGATTATGAAGACTGGCCCGAGGTGATTGGCACCATCGCCGGCGACGACACGGTCCTGGTCATCTGCAAAGACAGCAAGGAAGCGGGCGCGCTGAAGGCACGCATGGAAGGAATGATCGGTTGAAGCACGTAAAAACAGCAGTGGCGGGGGTTACGGGATATGCCGGCGCGGAACTCGCGCGGCTTCTTCTGGCGCATCCCTATGCCGATCCCATCTTTTTGGGGCGCATGGGATCGACGGAGACGATCTTGCTCACGGATCTGCATCCGCAGCTCGCGCGCAATGATGGCAAGTCTTCGCCTGAAGTCGTCCCCTTCGACTGGGATTTTCTGCGTGAACAGAAGGTCGAAATTCTCTTACTCGCGACACCGCATGAGCAGTCCCGCGAATGGGCTCCACTTGCAGTGGCCAATGGTTTGCGCGTGATCGATCTCAGCGGCGCATGGCGGCTCCACGATCCCGCAAATGCAGCGGTCTACAAACTTGAAGATCATGACCCCGCCGCCGCTGCGAAGCTGCAGGCGGAGAGTGTCTACGGTTCGCCTGAACTGCATCGCGCGGAGATCAAAGATGCGCGCATGGTCGCGAATCCCGGTTGCTATGCGACCTCTGTGATTCTGGCGCTTGCTCCACTTGTCCAGGCGGATGTGATCGATCTTTCGCGCGGCATCGTGGTCGATGCGAAGTCCGGTGTCTCCGGCGCGGGTAAGGCCCCCACGGCGAAGACGCACTTTATGTATGCCGCGGACAATCTTTCCGCGTACGCCGTGCATGGGCATCGCCACACGGGCGAACTGCTGGAGCAGCTGCATCTCACTTCGGACGATATCCGCTTCACGCCTCATCTTCTCCCCATTCCTCGCGGCATTCTGTCGTCCATCTATCTTCGTCTGCACGAAAAAAGCACGCCCGCAGCGGTGGATGCTATCCTCCGGGGTTTTTACAAGGACTCGCCGATGGTGCGCGTCCATGCGCCCGGCGATCTGCCCCAGGTGCAGCATGTCGTGCGCACAAGCTACTCCGATATTGGCTTCGATCTCGCGCCGAACGGACGCGATCTTCTCGTCGTCTCCTGCCTGGATAACTTACTGAAAGGTGCTGCTTCTCAGGCGGTACAGAACATGAATGTGATGTGTGGATTCGACGAAGCGGAGGGTCTGCGATGAAGTTTGTCGTTAAGCTCGGCGGCGCAGCTCTAGAGAAGCCGGAGCTGCTGACTGCGATTGGAAAGGCGATCACCGATCTGGTTGCCGATGGCAACCAGGTAGCGATCGTGCATGGTGGCGGCGTGCAGCTGACGAAGACGCTCGCGCTGATGGGCAAGAAGAGCGAGTTTATCTCCGGCCTTCGCGTCACGGACGCCGAGACGCGCGACGTTGCGCTGATGGTGCTTGCCGGACGCGTGAACAAGTCTCTGGTTGCGGCGCTCGGACAGCAGGGGCAGTCGGCCGTTGGCATCAGTGGCGGCGATGGCCACGTCTTTCGCGCGCGGAAGAAGAAGACCACACCGGACCTCGGCTTCGTAGGCGAGATCGCGGCTACCGATCCACGCTGGCTGGATGCCATCTGGAAGATGGGTGCAGTGCCTGTCATCAGTTCGATCGCGCTCGGCTTTGACGGCGAATACTACAACATCAACGCGGACGAGATGGCGGCGGCGTGCGCTATCTGCACCCAGGCGGACGCGCTGGTTTTCCTTACAGACGTTCCCGGCGTCAAAGGAGCAGATGGTTCTGTGATGCGCTGGCTCTCCCTCAAGGAGATCCCCGCGCTCGAGAAGCAGGCCGTGATCAGCGGCGGCATGTTGCCCAAGCTGAACGCGTGCCGCGACGCCCTTCTGGGCGGCGTGAAGCGTGTACGAATTCTGCCTGCAGAAGCGGCAGCAGTGTTGCCCGACCTGTGCACGTCTCGGGTAAATGACGGCACGGAGGTGATGGTGGCATGAAGTATTCAACGACGACCCACAGCGCGATACAGAATGACACAGAGTGGAAGAACGGAGGGACAGTACAGATGAACCTGGTAGCAACGCAGGCAGCAGAGAAGAAGCTCATGGTGCAGACGTATGACCGCCATGCCGTGATGTTTCAGAGCGGCGAAGGCGTTCGCCTCCGCGATGTGGAAGGCAACGACTACCTCGACCTTCTGAGCGGCATCGGCGTCTCCGCGCTGGGCTATGCGCACCCTGCCATCACGCGCACCATCGCGGAACAGTCGGCGAAACTGCTGCATACGTCCAACCTCTTCTTCCATGAAGGCACTGCCCATCTCGCCATGAAACTCACAGAGATTACCGGCATGGATCGCGTCTTCTTCTGCAACAGCGGAACAGAAGCCTGGGAAGCTGCTCTAAAACTGGCGCGCGCGCACGCAGATCTGTTGCGCAGCGAAGGCAAGAAGATTGGGACGCGGATCATTGCTCTCGAACACAGCTTCCATGGACGGACGATGGGATCGGTTGCCACCACGCACAAGGCGAAGTACCGCGAGCCGTTCGAGCCCGTTATGCCTGGCGTGGAATTTGTTCCTTTCAATGACGTGGACGCTCTGCGCGCTGCCTTTTCTAACGAGATCTGCGCGATCTGCGTAGAGCCTCTCCAGGGCGAGGGCGGAATTAACGGC
>JAHFTZ010000335.1 GCA_023265355.1 Terriglobus sp. | reverse complement strand
GGAGACTGGCGGCGACTTCTCTACCCTGAAGTCCGCTGTAAAAGGGCGCCCCGGTATCTTTATCCGCGCCTCCGCGGATCTGAACGAAGCCTCCTTCGAGCAGGCTCGCATTGAGCGCTATCTGGACGCCATGCGCACCGTTCCTCAGGATGACCCAAAGGCCATCGCCGAGCACTCTCAGAAGCTGGCTGCCACGCTCAACCTGAAGCCGAACCCTGACTGCTTCAAGCTTCCCGTGGACCAGCAGGTAACGTGCCTCCGTCAATCCGGATCGCAGACACTCCTGGAAGATGGCCACGGTCAGACGGTCGCGGCCATGCTTTCTAACGGAAACTCTTCGGACTTTATCAACGCAGCGGCGGCGACGCCCCTGGGGGGCGCTGGAGTCTACTCCGCCTATGTCGGCGCGATCGTCGATGCCGTCCGCCTGATGAGCGGCCTGCACACCGCGCAGTATCAGTACATTCCCGCGATCCAGTTTCCTCAGGACCAGACGCTGAATCTGCGACTCAACACTCCTCCTTCGTTTATCAATCCAAAGTCTGTGATTGTCATCGGCCTGCCCGCAATTCAGAAGGCCGTTCCACCCCCACTGCGTGCGCATGATGCACATCAGGTCGCCTGCCTGCTTCAGCCAAAGATGGTTCTCCCCCTGGAGGGCGCTCCGCTGGTCTTCTCTACCGGCTTTGCACATGACCTTGTTCTTCGTTTGAAAGAGGGCGGCAATCTGCCGCTCAAGCCTGACGCCTCCGAAGGTGGGCTCGTGGTCGATCGCAGCACACCTGCACGGAAGCCTTTGCATGATGCTGCAGAGGCGAAGCAACCTGTAGCAGCATCGACTCCTACCGGACTTACGACCGAAGGAACGATCCACGGGTTCTGGGGTTTTGACTCCTTTGAAGGCCCGACGATCGCGATACAACAGCTACCCGGAAAGGATTGGAAGATTGTTGGCAACAAACAGCTCATGGCGGGCCAGGATAACCAGCTCGTTCTAAGTGGCACCGCGACCGCCTGTATCGACCGTATCCAGATCACTACGGAAAAAGGTCGCCCCGTAGACGTTGACTTCAAACCGGCACCGCCCCCACCCAACTCAGATACTCCCCCTACCAATACGCTGGAACTGCATGTTGCTCTGAAGAACATCAGCCCCGGCGGATACAGCCTGCACATTCGCCAGTTTGGCGCGAAGACTGAAGATACACTCGACCTCAAGGGCTACACAGGCGCTATCCGTCTGGAGAAGCTCAGCATGCATCCCGGCGATAGCACAGCAGTACTGAGCGGGGCCGAGCTCGGCAACGTTGAAACGGTGGAGATAGAAGGCGTCACATTCAAACCAGAGAAATCTGGGAACGGAGCCACCCTGCAACTCACCGCGGACAAGGGCGTCTCACCCGCCGACCAGGCCACCGCACAGGCAAAGCTACGCGATGGACGCACCATGCCCATCAAGGTGACGCTGCAATCCGCGCGCCCTGGTCTTACGCTCCTCTCTAAGACCTCCATGCCGGAAGCTACAGACAAAGCCATCGCCATCACACTTGGAGATGAAAAGGCTATCCACGTCGGTGATCCGATGACCTTCGTCGTGCAGTCAGACAAGGCATTTCCACGAACTGAGAAGATTGAAGTCGCAACGGTGGACGGTTCGGTGAAGACGATGCTCTCGCTCGCGGATTCCTCACTGATCTTGCAGGATGAAAAGACCGCGATCGCAACGATCACTCCTCTGAAGGCCTTCGGTCCTTCAGCCTTCGGTCCACTACAGATGCGGCCCGTGGCAGAGGACGGCACAACCGGAGAATGGACGCCGCTTGGCATCCTCGTGCGAACGCCAGTTCTGACGAATGTCGCGTGCACCACTACAGACTGTACGCTGACCGGAAGCAATTTCTTCCTTCTCTCGTCCGTCGGCACGACAGCGGACGCAGCATCTGCAAAGCCGGTTCCAACGGGCTTCGCCGCAGGCACGCTCACTGTACCCGTAACGGGAGATCACTCCAAACTGTATCTCACGCTGCGAGATGACCCTGCGGCACCCGCCACCATCGCAGTACCAGGCGCTGAGCCGCCTCCGGCACCAGCCGCCACAACACCTGCGACAGAAGCTGCTCCGAATACCGCGCCTGCGCCTGCCCCTCCCGCAGCCACACCGGTTCCAGCGCCTGAGCCGACCTCTACACCGACTCCCGTACCCCCTCCAGCGCCGGAAACGACCGTACCTGCTCCAGCTCCCAAGCCCTAGCCCTGTGCCCCATTCTTTCGCAGCCTTATCGCGAAAGGGTGGGGTCGCGCGGAGCGCACAAACCTGATTCGTCAGGAAGCAAAGCAGACCTACGCTCGTTACGTGATGACAAAGTGGTCAGGCGTCCCGCACATCGCAGTGCACGGGACGCCCGATTCGCCTAAACCAGCTTCATCGCATCCGGATCCCACTTCACGACGGCCCCACGCTGCATACTAAGATTGCTCAGCAAGGCAGCTCCAGCCGCACGGAAGCCGAACGTCGCATCCTCCACCGGCGTCTTGCGCGTCCTCATCGAGTCGAAGAAGTTTACAAAGTGGTTGTAGCCATCGCTGTATCCACGCGGCGCAACGAACTTCTCCGATCCTGCCAGAGGCGCGGTAAGAGGATGCGGGAGCGGATATTTCTTCCGATACTCCGACGTGATCTGCTTCTGCATCGCTTCCGTGTAAGTTCCGATCGTAAGTCCCGGCTCTGACTCCCGCGGTACCCGGCTGAGCGTCAGGCTATTGCCTGCGATATCGATCGTACCTTCGGAGCCGGTAAAGAGGAGCCCCTCACTCTCGTCGCCTCCGTCCACGAAGTTCACGCGCAGGCTCAGATTAAAACCCTCCGCGTAATCGAAGAGCGCAAGCATTACGTCCGGCGCGTCGCGCCCATCCTTCCAGAACCGCAGGCCCCCCGTCGCCATTGCACGCGTAGGACCTTTGCTTCCGGTAATGAAGTGCGTTCCGCTGAAGAGATGCACGAAGAGGTCGCCGGCAACGCCGCTACCGTACTCATGCCACTTACGCCACTGAAAGAACCTTTCAGCATTGAACGGGATCTTCGGCGCCGTTCCAAGGAAGCGTGGCCAGTCGCAGGTCTCTGGACTCGCATCCAGTGGCACCGTGTAATTCCATGCGCCGTTCGAAGAGTTGCGATCCCATCGCGCCGTCACCATGTTGAGCTGCCCGATCGCACCCGAAGCCAGCAGTTCCTTGGCCTTGGCGTACACGACCGAACTGACGCGCTGACTTCCTACCTGCAGCACCCGCCCCGTCTTTTTTGCCGTGTCAATCATCTCCGGCCCGTCTGAGTAGAGATGGATCATCGGCTTCTCGCAGTAAACGTCCTTACCTGCCCGCATCGCATCCACGGAAGCCTGCTTGTGCCAGTGATCCGGCGTGGCTACGATGACGGCGTCGATATCTTTACGCGCCAGGATCTCGCGATAATCTCGCGTCGTGAAGAGATCGTTACCCCAGAGCTCCTTGGAATGCGCCAGCCGCCCGTCATAGCAATCCGCTACGGCCACCAGCTTCACGCCCGGCACCTGCACAGCGTTCTTCGTATCACTCTGCCCCTGGATACCCGCGCCGATCAGTGC
>JAHFTZ010000334.1 GCA_023265355.1 Terriglobus sp. | reverse complement strand
GAAAGGCATTCGCTCCAAAGACCGCGATCTTCTGCACCTTTGATTTATCCAACGGAAGAAGCGCACCGTCATTCTTCACCAGCACCATGCCCTCTTGCGCTCCCTTGAGGGCAGCCTCCCTGCCCTGCTGGTTATAGCGAGAGACGGTAAGATCCACCTGCCCGCGCTCCAGCCAGTGAAAACGCGTGGCCAGCCGCAGCATCCTGCGCACCTTGTCGTCGATCATAGCCTGCGTGACGGTGCCTGCCTTGATGGCCGGGATCAGCGTCGCCCGGTTCATATACGTGCCAAAGGGCATCTCCAGATCCAGACCAGCGTTGGCGTCGGCGATGCCGTCGTGCGCAGCGGTCCAGTCGGACATCAGCACGCCGTCGAAGCCCCACTGCTTCTTCAGCACGTCAATATTGAGATACGGATTCGCCGTCATGTAGAGGCCGTTGGTCAGGTTGTAGGCATCCATCACTGAGCCCACGTGCCCCTCTTTCACGGCTGCTTCGAAGATCGGAAGATAGATCTCGCGCATCGTGCGCTCGTCGATGATCGAGTTCGAGGTGAAGCGCGCGTACTCGGAGTTGTTGCCCATGAAGTGCTTCACGGTCGCGACAACATCCTGGCTCTGAACGCCATGGATATAGCCAACGGCGATCTTGCTACCGAGATATGGGTCTTCTCCGAAGTACTCGAAGTTGCGTCCGTTCATGGGCGCGCGATAGATATTTACTCCCGGCCCCAGAAGAAAATGCGCGCCCCTGGAACGTGCATCGCGTCCCAGTTGTACACCGACCTCGCGTGCCAGATCGGGATCCCATGTGGCGGCAAGTCCGATCCCCGCAGCGTAAGCCGTGGAGGGTGGAGGGATGTGCGCTCCCACCGGACCGTCGCTCATCCAGAAGCTCGGGATGTGAAGGCGCGGAACGCCGTGGGAGCTGAAGAGGGTCTCGCCCGAGAGCATGTCCACCTTCTCTTCGAGCGTCATCTGCCGGATCAGAGTTTCAATTTGGGAATTGGCGGACGTCTCCGGAGTCGCCTCCATCTGGGCAAACGCGGGTGCGACGAAGAGCAGAAAGGCGAAAAGGAGGGGAAATCTGGCGCGAGAACGGGACCGGATTAGCCCGCCCTGGGGAGTCATCGTCATGATTCATAGGCCTCTCAGAGGATCGAAGCCGCGCGACGCGCCAGGCGCAAGGCGAGGTGTTTTGATCTCGGACTAAGACACTACGAACTTCTACGACATTCGTACAAGGGACTTACGGTAAAGAAAGATTTAGTCCTCTGCTTCCAACTAAATTCAACGATTGCAACCCATCTTTTTACGGACGTAGAATACGGCGTCTCTCGTGGTAACAAAGCGCGCGTGCTGAAGATTACTCTGAGTAGTTTTCCGTGAATCGATCAGAGCAGGATGGGAAGGGTATGGCATCAAACGCATTGCAAGAACTTTGGATGTACTCCGGAACTGAAGCAAGTTTTCCTCATGCAGATGAGATCAGCCGGTCGGCGGTTCTTGAGCAATTAGACAGGATTGTTGCAAACTCGCACTTCCGCCACAGCAAGCGGTATCCCTCGTTTCTTCGTTTTGTCGTGGAAGAGACGCTGGCGGGTCACACCGACGTTCTGAAGGAACGAAACCTCGGGACAGAAGTCTTCGGACGACAGAGTGACTACGATACCAACGCGGACCCGATCGTTCGCGTCACCGCCGGAGAGATCCGCAAACGGCTTGCCCAGTACTATCAAGAACCCGGACACGAGCAGGAACTGCGGATCGAACTTCCACTGGGATCTTACGTTCCCCACTTTGCCCCGCCTCTATATCGACCCTCCCCAGCGGATGCTCCCGTTGTGTTGGAGGCGGCTTCGGCTGTGCTCCACGTGGAGCAGCCTGCCCCCGTTGTTCCTCCCTCCGACACCTCATCCGTTGTGGCTTTTCCTGTCGTGGACACGCAGCCTGGCAAACCATCGCCACGGTGGCCCGTACTCCTCGCGTGGAACGTGGCAGGCCTTCTGCTTCTCGCCGTGGGCCTGTACCTTGCAGTCTTCTCTCACACAGGCATCCACGACGCTGGAACGACGTTTTTCTGGCAGCCCATCGTGTCTTCTTCAACTCCCGCACTCGTCATCATTGGCGTGCATTCGACCGACAGCCAAGGACATAGCCTTCCGGTCGATACAGTCGGGAGTTCGGAACAGCAAGAGCCACAGAGCATGATGTCCCTGATGAGCCGTTACGAGATGGTCCCCATCAGCGATATCGTCGGGTATAGCAAGATCACGAACCTGCTGACGCGGCATGCGCGCACGTACCAGACCGAGGGCTCAGGAGCAGCCACGCTCGACCAGTTGCGTCACGGCCCCGTTATCCTGATCGGCGGTCTGGATAACGTCTGGACGATGCGTCTTACGGCTCCGCTCCGGTTTCGCTTCTTTGCAAAGACAGAGCTGCTGAACGGAATTGAAGACACGAAGGACCACAATAAGCTGTGGATGTTCGACAACGCCCTTCCCGCGCACGGGAACGCCCGCGACTACGCCATCGTCGCCAGCTACTTCGACACCACGATCGAGCAGCGGGTCATCGTGGCCGCTGGCGTAGGGCGAAGTGGAACGGTCACGGCAACGGAGTTTGTTACCAGCGCGGACAATCTGAATGCGTGGATGAAGCAGGCCAATCTCTCATCCGACAAGAATGTAGAGCTTGTACTCTCGACCGATCTTCTGGATGGCGAACCTGGGCCGCCGCACGTCATCGCGAGCTATATCTGGTGAACGGTTATCTCCCGTTTACCGCACTTCTACCGACCTAAGGAGCCATTTGTGATCACATTAAACGATGCAAGACGGATTATTGCCGCGGCTGAAGTGAAGTCGCATGCGATCGGCCAGCCGATGAATATCGCCGTTGCCGATGCGGGCGGAAACCTCGTAAGCCACATTCGTATGGATGGCGCATGGATCGGCAGCATCGATATCTCCATCAAAAAGGCCTATACTTCCAGGGCCTTCGATATCGCCACGAAAGACCTTGCTACTCACTCGCAGTCGGGCGGCCAGTTCTTCGGGATCAACGCCTCGAACGATGGTCGCATCATGATCTTCGCCGGCGGCATTCCTCTGCGGAAGGATGGCAAGGTTGTCGGCGCTATCGGCGTGAGTGGCGGCTCCGGCGAGCAGGACCACGCGGTGGCCGAATCGGGCGCAGCGGCTTACTGAGTAAATTAAAGAGGCCTGTACCGGTAGTCCCGGTACAGGCCTCTTTTGCTTTGCTTCTTGTTTACTCTGCGACGGCCTTCACCAGATCGGTGAGTGCCGCGATGAAGGTGAACCGCACAATCGCGCTCGGCTTCTGCGCCTCCGTGATGCGGTCAAGCTGCTTCGCCTTCCATCCCGCCGGAGCCTTGGTTCCAGTGGAGAGATAGTTCAGCGCATCCCGTCCGGTCTGTGTAAGCTCCACCATCTGGGTCGCGCGCAGGGCCGCATCGTTCAGACGCGGTGAACTCTGCATCTGGCGCTGCACTTCCGGCACAGAGGCCGACAGCTTGGTAAGCCATGCGTCCATCTGCGCACGGTCGGCTGTGTCTCCAGTGGGATTCGCTAAGAACTGCTTCGTGAGCTTTTCTAACC
>JAHFTZ010000333.1 GCA_023265355.1 Terriglobus sp. | reverse complement strand
GCCAGTCTCTCTACCGCACTGAGCGTCCTGTGGACGGAGGCCGAGGCGCGTGGATTTACTCTAACGGACATCGCCCGCTGGATGAGCGCCGCGCCGGCCTCTCTGGCAGGACTGGAGAGTAAAGTGGGGGCTCTGGCCGTGGGGCGGCATGCGAATTTTGTACGGTTTTCTCCGCAAACGGACCGCCTGATTGAAAAAGATGACCTGCATTACCGGCACAAGGTCTCTCCCTATATGGGAAAAGCTCTGCTCGGCGTCGTAAAAACCACCGTTCTGCGAGGGGTTCCCTCCTACCTGGAGGGCAGGTTTGCGGAGGAAGCGGCGGGACGCGAGTATGCTGAAAATACATGAATGATGTGTTGACACGCTGGAATCAGATGTCCGTAGAGGACGCGATCAGGGAGATTTTGCCCTGTTGTGGATCAAGGGCCTGGGCACGCGGACTTGCTGGCCTGCGTCCTGTCATGCTGGAAGATTCGCTCTTACAGCGAAGCGACCGCATCTGGTGGACGCTGACGGAGGCAGACTGGAACGATGCGTTCCGCAGCCATCCCCGGATCGGCGAAAAGACCGCCGCAGGAGATGTGACGCCGCAGGCGGTGCACTGGAGCGCCAAAGAACAGAGCAACGCCGCCGATCTCTATTCAGTAAAAGAGCTGATGGCCGAAGGGCAGCGAGCATACGAGGCGAAGTTCGGCCACCTCTTTATCATCTGCGCGACCGGTAAAAGCGCGTCGGAGATGCTGGCCATGCTGGACGCGCGCATGCACAACGACCCAGCGACGGAGCTACGCATCGCGGCGGAGCAGCAGCGCCAGATTACCCAGCTGCGGCTGCGCAAATGGATGCGAGGCGAGCGATGAGCATCTCGACGCATGTTCTGGATACAGCGACGGGCAGGCCCGCGGTAGGTATGGGCGTCGAGCTGGAGCTGAACCAGGACGGCGAGTGGCTGACGCTGAACGCGGCGCATACGGATGCCGACGGTCGTGTAAGGTTCCTTTTGCCCGAGGGCGAGATCATGGTGCCCGGCGTCTACTGCGCACGCTTCGCTACGGCGGCCTGGTTCGTGGCGCACGGTATGAGAGGGCTATACCCTATCGTGGAAATTACCTTCACGGTAGAGGCAGGACAGGCGCATTACCACGTGCCACTGCTGCTCACTGCCAACGGATATACCACCTACCGGGGAAGTTGAAAAAATGACTGTGGCCAGACTAAGCGACAACCGATACGGCAAGGCGCGCGTGCGTGTGATGAAGCTGGATCGCTCGCAGCCGCAGCATCAACTGTTGGAGTGGACGGTGCGCGTGCTGCTCGAAGGCGACTTCGAGACAGCGCACACCCTGGGCGACAACTCCAAAATCCTGCCGACGGACACGATGAAGAACACCGTCTACGCGCGCGCGAAAGCGTCAAAGGCCGGGACGCCGGAAGAGTTTGCAACCGAACTTGCGGAGTTTCTCCTGGGACGCAATCGGCAGGTGCAGTCGGTCGAAGTCAAAATCGAGAGCGTGATGTGGAAGCGCCTGATCGTGGACGGCAAGCCTCACGGCTCGTCCTTCATGCGTGGCTCCGATGAGCTGGGAACGGTGCTGCACACCGCGACGCGCGAAGCGAAGACGCTGGTCTGCGGTGTGGAGAACATGGTGATCCTCAAGTCGCAGAACTCCGCCTTCGAGGGGTATATCCAGGACGATCTGACGACGTTGAAGCCCACGGCAGACCGGCTCTTCGCCACAGCGATGACCGCTGATTGGGAGTACAGCGACGGCGGAGCTGCCTTTGCCATGCGACACCACGCTGTTCGCGAGGCGATGCTGAAGACCTTCGCGGAGCACGATTCAAAGTCTGTGCAGCAGACGCTCTACGCGATGGCTGAGGCTGCGCTTGCCGCAGTGCCCGAGGTGAACCGCGTACACATGGTGATGCCGAACAAGCACTGCCTCCTTGTGGACCTGAAGAACTTCGGCCAGGAAAACGACAACGAAATCTTTGTGCCGACGGAAGATCCGCAAGGATACATTGAGGCGACGGTGGTGCGCGAGCCGTGAGCGCCGACGCACAGTGGGTGATGGAGCGATGCGCCTCCCTGGCCGCGATCACAGACGTAAAGGGTGAGACCACGCGCACGTTCCTCTCCCCCGCCATGACACGGGCCAACGCACTTGTAGCCGAGTGGATGCAGGCGGCTGGCATGTCCGTTCGTACGGATGCTGCCGGGAATCTTCGTGGACGCCGTGGCGAAGCCGCTAAGACTTTCGTGATGGCTTCGCATCTCGATACAGTGCCCAATGCCGGAGCGTACGACGGCATCCTTGGCGTCGTAATGGCTATTGAAGTCGCCGAAGCGATGCGGGATGCGGCGCTTCCCTATTCCATGGAAGTCATCGGATTCTCGGAAGAGGAGGGCGTGCGCTTTGGCGTTCCTTTTATCGGTTCGCGCGCTATGGCAGGGACGTGCGATGAAACTCTGCTCTCCACGGAGGATGCAAACGGCATCAACGTGCGTGAGGCGATTACAGCCTATGGCCTCTCCTGCGATGCGCTGCCTGAGGCCGTCTTGCACGATGCCTTCGCCTATCTTGAGTTTCATATTGAGCAGGGACCTGTTCTGGAAGCCGAAGAACGTGCGCTCGGCGTAGTAGATGCCATCGCAGGACAGAGCCGCTACAGCCTGACTTTTACCGGCAGGGCGAACCACGCAGGTACAACGCCGATGCACCTGCGGCAGGATGCAATGTCTGCTGCGGCCGAGTGGATCGTCGCCGTGGAAGCCTTTGCGCAGAAGACCAAAGGCCTGGTGGCGACCGTCGGTTCCGTCTCCACGATTCCCGGCGCAGGAAATGTGATTGCTGGTGAGGTCAGGGCCACGCTGGATGTGCGCAGCGCGGACGATGCTGTGCGCCGGGACGCGGTCGCTGCTTTACTTGCGAAGGCGGAAGCATGCGCACTTGCCCGTAGCGTACGTGTCGAGAAGAATCTGCGCATGGATCAGGCGGCGGTAGCGATGGATGCTTCGCTCACGGCCACTCTGGCGAAAGCCGTAGGAGCGCACGCGCGCAGAATCGTCAGCGGAGCCGGCCATGATGCGATGATCGTAGCGCCGCATATCCCGAGTGCGATGCTCTTTCTACGCTCGCCCGGAGGTCTGAGCCATCATCCGGACGAGAGTGTTCTTATGAACGATGTACAGGCAGGGCTGGACGCTGGCGTTCGCTTTGTAAAATTGCTGGCGATCAAGGAGAACGATGCATAAGTTAGGCGAAACACGCAGCCGTTTGCGTCACGATCATCTTCTGCAGACGCCGGATACCTTTGTGCGCGCCGCGTTGCCGGGCATGGTAAAGTCGGTGGCCATCGTGCACGCCGCGCCCGCGCTGGGCGCAGGTTTCACGCAGTACACCGCAGAGATGGAAGCAGGCGGGCGGCTCGGCAGGGCTCTCGGGACGCGCTTTCTCTACGTGCTCGAAGGCCATCTGCAGGTCGGCCAGGAAGAGTTGGGGCCGGGCGGATATGCACTTTTGCCCGCAGGTCAGCCCGCGGAGGTCACGGCACACACTGCATCGCGTGTCGCTGTAGTCGAAAAAGAGTACGTTGCGTTGAAGGATGTAGACGCGCCTCAGTTG
>JAHFTZ010000332.1 GCA_023265355.1 Terriglobus sp. | reverse complement strand
GCGGTTGTACAGCGTATCCACGATGTTGACGCGATGCTCCGCGATCAGCCGCGTCAGCTCCTGCAGAGCTCCGGGCTTGTCCAGAAGATGAATCCGCAGGCGGATGAGACGTCCGTCCTTCACAAGGCCGCGCTCGATGATGCGCGAGAGCAGCGTGACATCGATGTTGCCGCCGCAGACCAGAACGCCGACGTGCGCTCCCTGCAGGCTCGTCTTCTTCTGCAGCAACGCAGCCAGAGCAGCAGCGCCAGCGCCTTCAGCAAGGGTCTTTTCGCGCTCCAGCAGAACGAGAATCGCAGACGCGATCTCATCCTCGTCGACGGTCACAATCTCGTCGACATACTTTTGCACCAGCGGAAAGGTAATTTCCCCGGACCGGCGCACTGCGATGCCGTCCGCGATGGTCGTCGCGGCGTCCAGCGTTACAGGATGTCCGGCTCCAATCGCAACCTGCATCGACGCCAGACGCGCGGTCTGTACACCTACGACGCGGATCTTCGGGTTGCGTTCCTTCACAGCACACGCGATACCCGAGATCAATCCGCCACCGCCGATGGGCACCACGATCGCTTCCAGCTGCGGCACCTGTTCCAGC
Source organism: Terriglobus sp. (assembly GCA_023265355.1). Taxonomy (GTDB): domain Bacteria; phylum Acidobacteriota; class Terriglobia; order Terriglobales; family Acidobacteriaceae; genus Terriglobus. Next base: position 3,061 of record JAHFTZ010000332.1, on the reverse strand, counting down.
AGCTCCAGCCCGATGGTGCCCTGCCCGCTGATCACGGCGGCGTCGTCAAAAGGATGGATGAACGTCAGCCCCTCCGCATCGCAGAGCCGCCGCGCCTCGGTATACGCCGCGTCATAGTTCGCGCCGTGCAGGATCACGTTTGCGCCAAAGTTGCGCGTCGCCGTAACCTTCACCAGGGGCGTCGCCTCCGGCATCACGATGGTGGCGGCGATGCCCCGCGCCGTGGCGTGATAGGCCACGCCCTGCGCGTGATTTCCCGCGCTCGCGGCAATTACGCCGCCTTTTTTTTGCGCCTCAGTCAGAGTGAGAATACGGTTGAGCGCGCCGCGCTCTTTGAACGCGCCGGTCATCTGCAGGTTTTCCAGCTTGAGATAGACCTGCTGGCCCGTCAGGTCCGAAAGCATCTGCGAGTGCGGGCACGGCGAGTAATAAATCGATCCAGCGATGCGCTCACGCGCCGCCTCTACGCTTGCAAGCGTGACGCCTGCCTGGTCTTGCTCCTGAAAACTCATCCTCTAACGATAAGGTGCTTTCGTCCTGAGTGCCACTCGCACGACTCTCATTCTGTAACAGACGTGCTTAATCCTTCGCGTTCGCGAGGCATCGCTCCAGATATCCATTCATCTGGCGGATCTCACTCAGCTTGATCCCCGCCCACAGCCGCTCCTCGATGCGCGCAGCCGCAGCCTCGCCCCGCGCCAGCAGGGCCTCTCCCTTCGCGGTCAGTTCGGTGGTCACAATGCGGTCGTTCGTGGCTGATTTCGCGCGGCGGATCCACTTCTCCCGCTGCGCGCGCGTCAGCAAAGTCTGCGCCGTCTGCGGTGTGACTTCGCACATCCTGCCCAACTCCGCGGCAGAAACGCCCGATGTCTGCTTTACCGCATACAACAGTCGCAGCTGCGCCAGGGAGAAACCCGCATCCCGCAGTTCTTCTTCCAGCAAGCCGCGATACGTCACAAGGAACGACCGCATGGCCTTCGTGCAACGCCGCGTCTCTTCCGCCCGTGTTGGTTTCTTTGCTTTACCCATTAGATCAGCTTACTGATACTCTATATCAGCTATCTGATATGGCAAATACCCTTTCCGAACCCGTCTGGAAACCGAAGCATAACCAGTGGCTCATCGCGCTCACCGTGACAATCGCGACGTTTATGGAAGTGCTCGATACCTCCATCGCCAACGTGGCGCTCCCGCACATAGCGGGTTCGGTCGGCGCAAGCTCGGAAGAGGCGACGTGGGTGCTGACGAGCTATCTCGTCGCCAGCGCGATCATTCTGCCCATCTCCGGCTGGATCTCGAACCGCATCGGACGCAAGCGTTTCTACATGACCTGCGTTGTGATCTTTACGGTCTGTTCCGTGCTCTGCGGCCTGGCCAACACTCTTCCTCTGCTCATCGTCGCGCGCGTTCTGCAGGGCCTGGGCGGTGGAGGCCTTGCCCCCAGCGAACAGGCCATCCTGGCGGATACCTTCGACATCTCCAAGCGCGGACAGGCCTTCGCGCTCTACGGCACCGCTGTCGTGATCGCCCCGGCCATCGGTCCCACGCTGGGCGGCTGGCTGACGGACAATTTCAGCTGGCACTGGATCTTCTTTATCAATCTTCCCTTCGGCCTGCTCTCGCTCTATCTCAGCAACATCATGGTGGAAGATCCGCCAGAGATTACGGCGCGCACCAAGCGGCGCGATCCTATCGACTTCGTAGGTCTTGCCAGTGTCGCTATTGGCGTTGGCCTCCTGGAGTACACACTTGACAAAGGTCAGCAAAAGGACTGGTTCGGCGATCCGTGGATCCGTACCTCCGCTATCTGTGCGGTGCTGCTGCTCACCTTCTTCGCCTGGTGGGAGTGGCATCACCCCGACCCCGTCGTAGATCTGAAGCTGCTGAAGAACCGTAACTTCGGCACGGCCATCTTTCTCCAACTTGTCCTCGGCATGGTGCTCTTCGGGAGCACGGTGCTTATCCCGCAGTATCTGCAGAGCATGCTTGGATACACCGCCGAACGTGCCGGCATGGTGCTCTCGCCCGCAGGCTTTGTCATGATGGTGATGATGTTCGTCGCCGGTCGAACGCTGGGCAAGGGAGATCCGCGCCTGATGGTAATGTTGGGCTACATCGCCACAGCCGCGGGGCTCTACAACCTCACGCGACTCGACCTGACCACCAGCTTTAATACCGTCACAGTCTGGCGCATGCTGCAGGTCATCGGCCTGCCCTTCATCTTCATTCCGATCAGCACGCTCAACTATGTCGGCGTACCGCGCGAGAAGAGCAACCAGATCTCCTCGCTCTCCAATTTCGCGCGAAATATCGGAGGCAGCGCGGGCACGGCGCTTCTGACGACGTTCATCGCACGCCAGTCCCAGATCCACCAGATGCAGCTTGCCTCCAACATCTCCGCGGGCGGTTACGCATATGAGGCGTTCGTGGCCCGCTTCCGGGCGATGGCCAGTGGAAGCGCTGGCGCGGCGATGGCAGCGATGGGGCAGGTCTATCAGCGGATGATTCAGCAGGCGACGATGCTCGCCTACCAGAACGCCTTCTATATTCTGGCAATCACCGTACTCCTGTTGTCACCGCTTGTGTGGATCATGCGTCTGCCGCCCAAGACAGCTAAGATCGATCCCGAAGCCATGGGCGGGCACTAACTCCGAGCGCGAAAGCGATTCGCCTTCAGGAACTCTTCACGCAGCTCAGGCGTTCGCAGATTCTCGCGCATATGCTGCAGCCGCTGCTCCAGCGCCAGCAGCGTATCCGCAATCGGCTTCTGGTTCGTGATCGCAACATCCCGCCACATGCTAAACGGACTTGCTCCCAGACGCGTCATCTCGCGAAGAGCTCTTCCACCAATAGCGCGCAGTGCTTCGTCATCGCCGATCTGGTCTTCCAGCACAGCCGTCATCGCCGTCGACACCATCTGCGGCAGGTGGGAGACCCAGGCGCACAACTCGTCATGACGTTCGGGATCGATGTCAATTGGCTTCGCACCAAACCCCTCCACGAGACCTCTCCAGGCCGCTTCCGGTGGAGTCGTCTCATGCAAAGGCGTAAAGATCCACGG
>JAHFTZ010000331.1 GCA_023265355.1 Terriglobus sp. | reverse complement strand
TGCTTCGCGTGAGCCTTCTTGAGGTTCTCGGCGTTGATAGTGCCGAGATTTTCGGTCATTGTTGTCTTCAGCGTGCCAAGGTCGATCAGGCGTGCGACCTCCGTGAGGATGTCGTGCTGACGAAGTATGTCTGGAGTCTCCCAGAACGAGCGTGCGAACATGAACTCCCAGTGCATCGATCCGCATTTCCGCTTGAGTGGGCGGATGTCGACGGGATTCTTCGGGTCGTCGATGAGGCCGATCTTTCCCTGTGGAGCGAGGACGTCCACGATGGCGGGGTACTGCTGATCGGTGCCTGTGAGCAGTGCGATGTTGGTGACCTCCGGGATTTGGAGCTCTTCCATCTGCTGCTGGATGGGCCAGTTGTGGTCGATGACGTAGTGCGCGCCGAGCTTGCGGCACCACTCCTGCGTCTCCGGCCGCGAGGCGGTGGCGATGACACCGAGGGGAGTTAGGCGGCGCGTCAGCTGGATCAGTATGGAGCCGACTCCACCCGCTCCACCAACGATGAGCAGATCGCCTCGGCAGGGTTCGCCGTAGGCTTTGCGTGGATCGACGTTCCAGCGGTCAAAGAGGAGTTCGTACGCTGTGAGCGCGGTGAGCGGAACCGCTGCGGCTTCTGCGAAGGATAGAGTCTTCGGTTTGTGCGCCACGATGCGCTCATCGACGGTATGAAACTCGGCGTTCGCGCCCTGGCGTGCAATGCAACCGGCGTAGAAGACCTCATCCCAGACCTTGAACATGGAGACGAGCGGGCCGACGGCGGTGACGACACCGGCTGCGTCCCATCCAAGGACTTTGTACTCCTTGCCCTCGTCGGGTTTGGTCTTGGCACGGACCTTGGTGTCGACAGGGTTGACGCTGATGGCTTTGACCTGCACGAGGATGTCGCGGTCGCGCGGAACAGGCTTTTCGATCTCAAGGTCTTCGAGGGAGAGCGGATCTTCGATGGGCAGAGGTTCGCGGTAGCCAACGGCTTTCATGTCTGGAGTTTACCCCGGTTTTCGAAAACGAACGCATCGCTGTCGGTTTGTTCTTACTCTAGTCGAACGGAAGGATGCGCGGTGAACAGGAGAGACCCCTGGGGAGACGCGGGTGCCTCCAATCTTCGAACGAAAGGGAATTCTTCCAATTTTGGAAAAGTGCGCTTAGACAGAGGAATCGATGGATGAGGGAATAATTCACGGGCTGTTCTGGTCTGTATCTCACAGAGGCCAAGTTTTTTGGTCATTCTCTGCATTAGGAAAAATTGGAGGCATTATGCGCGCAATAAAGTATCTGAGCCCTTCCTTGGGAGCTGTAGCCGCTGCGGTTGTTCTGTGCGGCATGCTCCAACCGTCTTATGCCCAAACCTCCGTCCCCTGGACGGTCACCTATAGCAACGCTCCACAGCAGGCAGGTCCCCTGGGAACAGACTTCGGTAACTTCAATCAGCAAACCTTACGGCAACTCTTTCGCACGAGTATCGCGGGCACTTCCGTCCGGGTAGAGATCTCCAACGTCTTTGGCACATCGCCCATTGTCGTAGGAGATGTGCACGTAGCAACAGGCATCCTGGATGCGAACGGGGCACCCACGTCTTCCACCGTTGCCGGAACGGACCACACCTTGACCTTCGGGGGTTCAAGTACCGTGACGATTCCCGTGGGGCAGTCGGTCGTGAGCGACGGGGTTGCGTTTAATTTGCCTGCGAATGCGGACGTAATGACAAGCATGTATTTTCCCGTCGGCATACCTGCGGGCGCGAACCTGACTTTTAATCAGGATGGAAGGGAGAATGCCATGTTTCTGGCCCAAGGAGACGTGAGTTCGGACACGAGCATCTCTCCCTACAGCACGTTCAGCAGCGCCTATCTTCTTACAAGCATCCAGGTTCAAAATGCCAGTTCTCTGGGGACCTTAGTCGCGCTGGGCGCTTCCATTACTGCGGGCGACAACTCCAACTTCAATACGAATGACCGGTGGACGAGTCGTCTTTCGGAACGTTTGAGCGCCGCAGGCCTGCAGGTCGGTGTGGCGAACAAAGGGATTAGCGGGAACGGGGTTTCGGGTGGCAATGACGATAATCCTCCGGCAATCAGCCGCTTCACGCGCGACGTCCTGCAGCAGCCGAACGTCAAATGGGTGATCTTCTCCGACGACATCATTAACAGTCTCGGTGGCACGGGAACGCTTCCTACCTTCAGCGCCCTAACCTCTGCGGTCGCACAGTTCATCCAGAAGGCACACGCGAAGGGAATTAAGTTTTATTTCTCTACGCTGACGCCGAATGTGGGACGCGCTGCCACCGACTGGACGCCACAAGCGGAGGCGATCCGGGAGCAGATCGATGCCTTCTATACGAATCCCGCGAATAACAGCGGTGTGGACGGTATCGTCGACCAGGACACGGCGACGCACGATCCTGCGATGCCGTTGCAGTACTACCCACCGTTCAACTCCGGAGACTTCCTGCACCCCAACAGCGCGGGGCACCAGGCGATCGCCAATGCGGTGAACCTTGGCCTGTTTACTCCCACCGGCGTACCACCGATCACACCATCGTCCCGTTGCGGCACCTTTCTTGTGGGCGAAGGGATGATTCACGATCAACCGCTCTTTTCCTGCAACGGAAAGAATGAGCTTTATTTCCAGGGCGACGCAAACATGATTCTGTATAACAACAACACTGAAGTCTGGTCCACCATGACGGAGGGCCACAACCCGGGTGTGGCCACGTTGCTGGCGGACGGCAATTTTGTTGTCACTGACGCGGCCGGCAAGATTCTCTTTTCCACGGGCACTGCGGGTGGTGCGATGGGCGGCCAGGCGCTCGTCGTGGGGGATGACGGTAGCCTGAATCTCTACTCCACCGCGACAGCCACAGGCACACCGATCTGGTCTTCCAGGACTGGAAGTTCTGCTCAAGCGGCCCGAAAGCTCCTGAAGTACTAAAGCTAATCTGGCTGTAAGCTCGGCCCTTTCGATGGCTGATCGGGCCGGGCTTACGCGGGCGCAAAATCTGGAACCCCCTCTGAAAGCGTTATCTCCAGAGAGAAACGATCAATCCCCCGGTCACGATCAGCGCGCCTCCAATAAAGACGGGAAGCGTAGGTGCAGTGCGGAAGAAGAGGTAGTTCGTGATCTGGAAGACGACGAACAGCGTTGCGATGTACATCCCCGTGACAGCCGCGAATTCAACGGGAGCAAGGTTGAGAGAGATTCCATAAGCCGTCAGCAGGGCACCTCCGAAGACGAAGAGAGCAATGCGCATCGGCAGCGAGGCATGATGCAAGGCCACGCGCAGAATCGCATCCCCGGTGGCTTCAAGGATCGTAGCGGCGACTACGAAGAGGAAGATCTTCATGGATAGGACTCTCTTCTTGTTAAAGTAAAAGACCCTCGGCGGAAGCTGCCGAGGGTCTTCGGGCAGGATGTTGTTACTTGCTCGACGCCCCAAGGGCGAGTTCGATCAAGGCTCTCTCTTCAAGTTCGTGAGCCTTTGCGGAACCGGTTGCCGGTGAAGCGGCAGCGGAGCGTTTGATGGAGAGGACGCGGCGGTTGGCGGCATCTTTCTTCAGCAGGGGCAGAGCGTAGGTGAGAGCGCCCATGTTGGCCGGTTCTTCCTGCACCCAGATGATCTCTTCCGCGTTGGGATACTGTTCAAGCGCGGCGGAGATCTCTTT
>JAHFTZ010000330.1 GCA_023265355.1 Terriglobus sp. | reverse complement strand
TTTCCTTTGCTCTCGGAGGGAGTGGTCCACTTGTAGCTGCGGAGTGTCTGCGTAAGATTTTCGCTGCCGGGCAGGCCGGACCACTCGGTCCATTTGGTGCTCGCGGCGATGGAGCGCGCTGCGCTAATCGCCTCCCATTCGTTGGGAGAGAGCACGGCGACGAGGTTGTTTTTGACTACGACCTGCGCGGTGGGGAACTGAGCCCTGTCGAGTGTGCCGACGGAGATCAGAGTGGAGCCGAGCATAGAAGGCCGCACCATGCGCGCATGCAGCATGCCGGGCAGGTTCACATCGCAGGTCCATTGTGTTTTGCCGGTGACTTTGTCGGGCGTGCCGGGCATGGGATGCGACTTGCCGATGACGCTGTACTGCTTCATCGGTTTCATGGGTGGATCGCCGAGGACAACGAGACCGTCGAGTCCAGCCATGCCATTCCACGATGTGGCATCGACCTTTGCGAGTGTTCCGGAGAAGGGAATCTTGAGATCGAAGCGCTGGTTGCGGACGAGATCGCCGTAGCGGATGGTCTTACCTCCGCCGGAGACAACGCCATCGGTGACCGTGAGAGAGGAGACGGGAAGGGCAAGCTTTTTCGCGGCGAGTTTCAGGAGCGCCTGATAGGTATAAGCGGCGACTTTGCGAAGATTCTCTGCGCCAGTACGGAAGCCTGCGGAGTAGCCTCCGTCCGGTGTTTTATCGGTGTCACCCATGAGAAGCGTGATGGCTTCCGGGCTAACACCGAGTTCTTCCGCGACGACCTGCGCGTAGAAGCTGCTCATGCCGGTGCCGATCTCCGTGCGGCCCGTGCGGACGAGGATGGTGTTGTCGTGGCGAATCTCCAGCCATGATGCGAGTTGAAGGGAATCAGGTGGGGAGAGCGCGTTTGCTTTTGCGGGGGAGCCTGGCATGAAGACCAGCGAGACCATTAGCGCGCCACCGGTCTTGAGGAAGCCTCGCCGGGTGAGCGTGGAGTGGAAGACCTGTGCTGTTGAAAGTTTTGTCATGGCTTCATCGCCTTTGCGGCAAGTTGGACGGCGGAGATGATGGCAGCGTAGGTGCCGCACCGGCAAAGATGCGGGGAAGGTGCTTTGTTGGTGAAGGCGTCTTTGATCTCTGCGATGCCGGGGTTCGGATTCTTGGAGAGCAGGTCCACGGCGGCGATCATCATGCCGCTCTGGCAGTAGCCGCATTGGGGAACCTGTTCGTCGATCCATGCCTGCTGGACGGGGTGAAGTCCTGCGGGCGCGTTCGCGTTGCGCTGGCCTGCCCAAAGCTCGGGGAGGCCTTCGATCGTGGTGATCTTTTTCCCGGAGACGGAAGAGACAGGCGTGATGCAGGAGCGTATCTCTTCTCCTTCGAGGAGGACGGCGCATGCGCCGCACTGTGCGATTCCGCAGCCGAATCTTGGGCCGGAGAGCTTGAGATCGTTGCGCAGGACGTAGAGCAGGGGTGTATCCGGTGCAACGTTGACGACGTGGCTCTTGCCGTTCACGAGGAGCGTTAGATCGGTTGCCATGTGGATGTCTCCTTGTGTGGCCGATCTCGCCACGCGGTAACGACGAGGAACCATGCGGGCCAGCTAAGAGCCCAGTTTGGCAGCCAGCAACCGCTGGTGCTCCATGTAGGAATGGTCAGCAAGGTTACGGCAAGCGCCATGAAAAGTGCCGGTTTGAAGTTGATCTGTGCGAGGCGAAGACCGTGACGAACTCCCCAGATTGCGGGAAACAGAAAGAGAAGAAGAGAGAAGCGCGAGATCGATTCGACGTGGAACCGCGAGAGACAGAAGAGGCAGGGAAGGAACGACGAGGCCGCGCTGACGCGCACGGTCCGACGCGAGACGGATCCCATGACGAAGCCGCCTGTCCACGACCAACCGACGAGCAGCAGCATGTTACAGAGGAGCAGAGTGAATCCAGGACCTACGGTCAGGCCTGTGGCGTGTTCGACTTTGGGAGCGAGGAGATTCTGATAGGCCTGGCTGACGCTCAGTGAAAAGCCCATGAGGAGAAAGCTGCCCGGCACAGCGAGTCCCAAAGAAGTGAGCCAGGGACGCCAGCTCTTCCATGCCTCGAACTTTCTTCGCAGTACGAGGCCGAGAAGATCGCGAAGAGCGGCGGTCCCGCGTATGCCTGTCTCTTCTAAATCGCCCAGAACCGCATCGCGTTCGTCACGCTCCAAGAGCCGCGAGATCACTTCGACGGAGGTCTGGACGAGGCTGCTCATAAGAGGCTTTCACCTTTTTCCATGGCCCAGCGAGCGTTCAGGCTGACGCGCATAACGGCGTCATAGAAATTCTTTGCCGCCAGTTCTCCTGCTTCCGTCACGAGCACCATGCGCTTGGCGCGCCCCCCGCGCTGGGGAGTGGCTTCCCCCATCCAGGTCTTCAGCAGGCCTTTCTTTTCGAGGCGCTCAATGGTGGTGTAAAGCGCGCCAATGGAGCACTTGCGCAGGGTCGCTGCTTCGATTTCTTCGCGAATGGCGGCACCGTAGGCCTTGTCTCCAAGTCCGGCGGCGGCGGTGATGAGGGCGTATTCGAATTCACCAAGCATGATTTGAATTACATTGTGATACTAAGGGTGGGGTCTGTCAAGAACGTTGATCTTGTGTGATGATCTCCAGAACGTGTTTAACGTTCTTGCGATCTCGGATCAATGTCCTGGGCGACGTGCTGCTGCAAAGCCCTCGAAATTTTCTCTGCACTTTCTCTTTGCCTTGCGGCGTCCAGTTCCTCGTAGTTGGCGAATCCAGGATGGTCGCTCCATTGGGAAAATTGCTGAAACACCTTTTGCTACCGGGATGCGCTGCATGGCAGCGCGAACGGGGAGAAGTCTATGAAGAAGTCCGAAGTCCTTCAGGCATGGGCCATGATTCTGGCCGGACGCGCGCCTTCGCTTTCCATCGAAATTACGAAAGAGTGTCCTTTACGGTGCCCGGGGTGTTATGCCTTCGACGCGGCGCATCTTGGCGGAGCTACCGAGTTGCGTCAGCTTTCCGACTTCAAGGGGGAGGTGCTGGTCGAGAAGATTCTTGGTCTGATCGATGAGCACAAACCGCTGCATCTCTCGCTGGTGGGTGGAGATCCCCTGGTTCGCTACAGGGAGCTTGAAGTGCTGCTGCCGCAGATCGAGAGCCGGGGTGTGCATACGCAGGTTGTGACGAGTGCTTTTCGGATCATTCCGCCTGCGTGGAAGGAGTACAAAAAGCTGAATGTTGTTGTCTCCATCGATGGTCTGCAGCCGGAGCACGATGCACGGAGAAAGCCTGCGACCTATGAGCGCATCCTGAAGAATATTCAGGACTCGAAGGTTTCGATTCACTGCACGATCACTTCGCAGATCGTGGAGCGGGCAGGTTATCTCGATGAGTTTCTGGCGTTCTGGTGCAGTCGACCGGAGATTACGCGGGTGTGGTTCAGTCTCTTCACGCCGCAGGTGGGAGCTACAGATCCGGAGATTCTTTCGCATGCGCAACGCTTGCAGGTCATCGCGGAGTTGCGAGAGTTGCGTCTGAAGTATCCGAAGCTCGACATGCCGGAGCGTGTCCTGGACGAGATTGCGTCTCCCCCAAAGAGCCCGGAGGATTGCATCTTTGCGAGAACAACGGAGACGATCTCGGCTGACCTGAAGACGCGGATTGGACCTTGTCAGTTTGGTGGAGAGCCGGAT
>JAHFTZ010000329.1 GCA_023265355.1 Terriglobus sp. | reverse complement strand
GACGCGCCTACATCGCGAACAGTGGCAGCGGCAATGTGAGTGTGCTGGATGGCGCAACCGACCAGGTCATCGCCACGGTAAAGACGGACCGGCGTCCCTATTATGTTGGCGTCAACGAAACGACGAACAAGGTGTTCGTGTCGAATACGTTCAGTCGTGTGATGACGGTCATCGACGGAGAGACCAACACGTCCAAAGAACTGCCTGTGGGATCGGGCGACGCTCTGATTGTCGATGTGAAGTCGGACAAGGTGTATCTGCTGGGCTATGAAGACCCGAACCTGCGTGTGATCGATGGAACAACCGGAGCGACGACGAAGGAGCCGGTGGGCAGCGTGCACGCCTGGGCTCCGGCGATCGATGCGGAGCGGCGTGTGCTTTATGTCACACGGTCAGGTACAGCGGACGTTCTCGCGCTGGGCATGGACACGCACGAGCACAAGGTCATCAAGGTGGGAGATATTCCTGGTGCCGTTGCCGTCGATGCGCTGACGCATCGCGTCTACGTTGCCAATTACGCGGAGGACACCATGAGCGTGATCGACGGAGGACGCGTGGTGGCGACGGTAAAGGTGGGAAAGAGCCCGCAGAATGTGGCGGTGGATGCGAAGCGGAAGCGCGTTTATGTAGCGAACTTCCACGGCGACAGTGTGACGGTGATCGATAGCGCAAACAATCGCGTGCTGGCGACGAAGCCCGCCGGAAAGAATCCATACGCCGTGGTAGTGGATGAAGCCGCGGGCACTGTTTTTGCAGGGAATATGACGCGCCCCTCGCCCGAGGGAGCACCGGTCTTTACAAAGGTGGAATTGGGGCGTTGAGCAAAGGCTCCTCGTGCGACAGAAGGGGATCTTCCGAAAGTGCGAGATCTCCTGAGGCGACGCGCGCGGTAAACTCTGCAGCACTCAACGGCCGGCTCAGAAGAAAGCCCTGCAGCTTGTGGCGGTCGAGATCGAGCAGAATCTCGATCTGCTCTTCGGTCTCCACGCCCTCCGCAACGACGTCGAGATCGAGGTGCTTCGCAATGTGCGAGATAGCCTGAACGATGCCGAGAGCACCGGTGTGCCCGGGCAGCTTATGGATGAAAGAGCGGTCAATCTTCACTGTGGCTATGGGAAGTTCGGTGAGGCGCTCAAGCGAGGAGTAGCCTGTGCCAAAGTCGTCGATGGAGAAGCGCACGCCGGATGCCGCGAGCGCGTTCATTCCCTTCACGATGTCGGAGAAGTCGCGCAGGATCGTCGTCTCTGTCAGTTCGAGATGGAGCAGCCGGGGCGGCAGACCAAAGCGGTTCAAGGTGGCCAGGACCTGGTCAACATAGCCCGGCTGGAGGATCTGATGGCAGGAGACATTGACTGCAAACTCCACGCATCCGGTGCCGTCCCGACGCCACTCCGCGATCTGCTCGCACGCCCTTTCGAGTACGAGTAGACCAAGCGGAACGATAAGACCCGTCTCTTCCGCGATAGGGATGAACTGTGCCGGCCCGATTCCCTCTGCCTGAAGAGGAGCAATCCGCACCAGCGCTTCGACGCAACAGATGCGGCGGTTTGCGTTGAAGATGGGCTGATACACCAACTGGATCGATTTTTCGTGGATCGCCTTGCGCAGTGAAGACTCGATCTTCTCGGTCTCATCTACCTCCGCGCGCAGCCCCTCGGAAGAGAAGACGGCGCGGTTCCGTCCGAGGCGCTTGGCCTGGTAGAGGGCCTTGTCCGACTGCTTGCGAATCTCCTCGAGCGTGTCTCCGTCTTCCGGAAAGAGAGCAACGCCGATGCTGATGGAGGTCTTGATCTCGTGTCCAGCGAGTTTGATCGGATGGAGGAAGATATCCAGAAGAATGGAGGCGAACTTTCGAGCGCCAATCTCGGACCGGATGCCGCCGACGATCAGCATGAACTCTTCTCCTCCGGTACGGGCAAGGGTATCGGCTTCGCGGACGCGCGACTTGAGCCGCTGGGCGATGGCGATCAGAACCTCATCGCCGACCATGTGACCGAAGGTGTCGTTGACCTGTTTGAAGTGATCGACGTCGATGGTGAAGAGAGCGACGAGGTCTTTTTCGCGACGGGCGCGGAGAAGCGCCTGCTGCGCGCGGTCTTCGAGCAGAAGACGGTTCGGGAGTCCCGTTAGTGGGTCGTGCTGGGCGTTATGCACAAGATTGCGATTGAGTTCTTCACGCTCCGTGATGTCCATGGTGAGCACAAAGCGAGCGGGTTTGCCGAGAAACGTCACACGATGTGCCGTGATCTCCACGTCGAAGAGCGAACCGTCTTTACGGCGGTGTTGCCAGACATTCTTATTCAGGAGTTGGGGGGCCTCAAGCTCCGCGATGAGCTTTTTTCGCTCCGATTCAGGCCGAATGTCGAAGATGGTCATCGAAAGAAACTCTTCGCGGGTGTAGCCATAATTTTGTACGGCCGCATCATTGACGGAGAGGAAGCGGTTGGTCTCGGAGTCGAAGATCCACATCGGATGCGGATTGTTTTCGTAGAGAAGGCGATACTCCTCGCTGAGTTCCTTGAGAGCTGCTGTGTCCTGCTCCATCACTTTTAAAATCATGCCGAATCCTACAAGATAGCGGGGAATATTCCATATCTGTCCTGTGGTCAGAAGGAGGTCAGTATGGTTCGAGAAGAAGCACGGGACAGAGTAGCAACCCGCCCAGAGGAGGAAGCCTACACTGCCGATCCATCGACCAGCCTGGGCCTTTGCGGGGAGCGCGAAGAAGAGGAGAGCGCAGGCCAGGAACATCTGAAGCGGAATACATTGGTAGCGCTCGTTGCCTGGGCCCTGAAACCCGACGTTGAGGAGCAGCGTGACCGGAAGAGACGAAAGACCCAGAGCCAGCCAGAAGAGATGGGAACGAGGGCGGTCTCGAAGCTTCGTCGTAGCGAGCAGGCCGATCGTCTGGAGAAGAGCAAGAAACCAAAAGCCACGGAGGTTGTAGGAGTAGACGGAAGCCTGCGCGACTGCAAAGGCCGGGAGGCCCAGAAGTCCACCATAGAGCGCGGAGATCTTCCAGGAGGTCCTCTCTGGAAGGAAGGAGATCAGGAAGGCCAGCCCCGTCAGGATAAGGGTATCGAGGCGAATCGTCTCCTGGATCCTGCCGTTCTGGAGGATCGCGAAAGAAAGCTCCCACATCGCGATGCTCAGAAGAAAGCACGTCCACCCAACAAGCCAGAGGCGAAAACGACGTTCCATCCTTTTCGCCTGCAGAACGGCAAAGAAGAGCGTGAGAAGCGGAAGCAAAATGAGATCGAATAGAGTTCCGCGCACTCTACCATCCTTCCAAGGAGGTTTCGTTATAGCAGAGATATCGGCACGAAAATAGCCTGAAATTAGGCCTTTATAGACCTTCGTAAGGTTACTGATTGAATTCTGGGAAGGAAATTCAACAATGGTCGGGGCGGAGAGATTCGAACTCCCGACCCTCTGCTCCCAAAGCAGATGCGCTACCAGGCTGCGCTACGCCCCGACCTTTCTATTTTAGCAAGGTCGGGGGCGAGCGGTGCTAGTGATGTGCCCCGAGCGCGAAGACTTTACCCGCAAGGTAGGCCAGCAGAAGCAACGGAATCGCAAGAAGCGTGAGCATTCCCAGCATAAGAAGAATGAGAAATCCCCAATCGCGGGACTTCTGCTTCCGGATCGCGGTGACAGGAGCTTCCGTGGTGCG
>JAHFTZ010000328.1 GCA_023265355.1 Terriglobus sp. | reverse complement strand
ATGGTTCCATCCGTGCTCTCTTCGATCGCCGAGATGGTGTTGGAGACGAGACCATGGCTGACGTCGAGAGGATGAAACTTGTCTCCGTGGAAGTGAGTCGCTCCCGCCGTAAGAGTTCCCGCCCAGAGGCTTCCATCCCTGTTTAGATGAACCGCGTAGACGCTGTTCTCCGGCAGCCCGTTCGCCGTGGTCCAGGTTTTCGCCTCAAGTTCCTCTCCGTTCGTAGAGAGACGGGTGAGGCCTCCTCGCTGCCGCCCGAGCCAGATCTCATCCCCTCTTCCATCGATCGAATAAACAACATCCTTCTCCAGGCCTGCGATGGAAACCTTGTGCATGGTTCCATCCTTCATCCAGTACAGCCCGCCAGCGAGCGGAGCGAACCAGACGCGTCCACGACTGTCGGCATACACCGGACCGTACTGATCGCCTGACGTCTCCTCTGGATTCCCGTAGGTGGTGAGAGGGCTATCCCGCAGGCGCTCCAGATTGCCTCTGCTTCCAAACCAGAGATTTCCTTCGCGGTCTTCAAACAACGCGGTCACTGCGGTGCCGCGGTCCCGAGCGTCTCGCGGCACCCACTGCGCTCCGCGCGAGTTATATCTCACAAGTCCGCGCGAGCTTCCCATCCAGAGATTCCCATCGCGATCCTGCACCATGGCAAGAATCTGCAGTGGATTCATCTCTGCGGGAAGAACGTCGGCAACCGTTTTGTGGCCATCCCAATGCGCCAGGCCATTGTCCGTACCAATCCATAGCTGATCGGAAGATGTTGCCAGGAGCGAGTTGACCTTGGAATCGGGAACGCCCTGGTTCATCACCGTGAGCGTGTTGTCCCGCCAGTTCAGGAGGCCGTTCTCGCGCGTTCCTAACCAGAGGTTGCCCGCAGTCTGAGCAATCGACAGCGCCATGGAACCGTAATTTTTGCGAATAGGCCGCACCTCCGTTGCCGTGAGTTGCACAAGACCGTTCCCCAGACCAGCCGCAAAGATGCCGCCACTGAGCGATTTGCCTATCGCCGTGACCGTGTGCTCGCCCTGCTCTGGAGAAAGCCGAGACTGGAACGAGCCCTTCTGGTATCGAAGAACGCGGGAGTCCTCCGTGCGCACCCACAATGCGCCATCAGTATCCACAACCAGATTCAGCACATTCCGGATCGGCGCAAGGCCTTCGCTATGAGGCTGAACCTCTTCAAAACGGAAGCCATCAAAGCGCAGCAGGTTGTCGTCCGTGCCGATCCAGAGATAACCATCCGGCGTCTGCGCTATCGCGTTGACGCGAACCCCCGGAGATCCAGGTTCTACCTGCCATTGCTGCCGGAGATACTGCCCAACGTTGCGAGAACCGTCGACAGCATGGGCCTGCTGCTGTAGGAACAAGCACAGCAGGATCGCGCCAAGAGCCTTGAAATGCACAAGACCTGCCCCGTTACGGAAGGAACTGAAACCTGTCAATCACAACCTCCGCCCCATGTTGCAGCGGGATCTTTGGATACCCGAATTCACATAAATTCACATAGATTCTTTCGCCCGTCGGCGTCGGAATTCCGGTGGTGAAGGTCCAGGCCTCCACGGTCCTCCCCTTCTGCCCTTCACCATGAGTGGTCGAAAAAGCTGCAGCGCCAGGCGACCAGCGGAAACCCGTCCTGAGGCTGCCCTTCGGTATCTCGAATCTATAAACATTGGATGGGATCTGGTAAGGCTGTATGACATATTCGCCGTTCTTACTCTCCGGATTGCCCCAACGGCTGACGTGAATATCCATCTCCGTGTGTTTCGGATCCTTTGACTCGTCGTCCCAGGTGAAGAGTCCCAACATCGCAGCGGGTTCAAGGTCTCCGGTGTCCCGAAGGAGAAATTGGTAAGAGCCGTACCCGAGACTTCGAATCGTTCTTACCTCGGCACAGACCCATTGATTTCCTTCGCGGGAGACGCGGAGGTGTAAGGCTCCTTTGTCGTCCAGCCAGACATTGTTCGGCGTGTAGTTATGCGAGAGCCCACCTGTGGGACTGGCGGCCGTGCGCGCCTCCCAGTCATACCCGCTGAAGGAAAGTGTCTTGACGGAGTAACCCTCCGTTTGCAACCCTGCCTTTCCAGAGGTTTTGGCTTTAGCGATGGCATGCTCATTCAGGTCCGGCAGAGAAGAAAGCACCGTGGCGGTCTCATAATCGCCGCGGACAACTACGGCGCCATATTCCATCCCAAGATGAATGGTGGAGATCCACGTTCCGTCGGGCTTAATCTCCGTGAAAGGTCTCTGAGACGTAGGCTGAATCCACCATTGATTGTCCGATCGCGCATACAGAACGAGCCGATCCCCCTGCTTGAAGCCGATGACTTTGCCACCAAGAACGCCGCGCGTGTTGGGACCGCCAGAGCTTGCTGGCGGGATTTGGGTGAAAAGAATCGACGGCGGTCTCCGATAACATCCACACAGCGAGAGGCAGGCAAGGAAAATCAAAAGCCCACGCAACCTCGAGAGCTCTCTTCGAACACGGTGCGGAGTAAGAGTGTTCATGTGTACCAATTTGAATCAAAAATATGCCACTCAGAAAGTTCCGTCGCCTCGTGCGGCTCGGTAGAACGACGTTATATGTTCCAGCTTATTGCCAAGGAGCGTGACGAGTACGGTACATTTTTTCGATTCTGGACACATTACGATCTTCGCAGTGATTGCGCAAGTTCACTGCAGTTGACCTATTTATGTAGATCGAACGATGAAGAGGAAGGAATGGCCCGCCCTGATTTTGAGGCCTACTCACCTAGACAACTAATAGACGGGTTTACTCTCCGGCTCATAGGGACGGCCGAATTTGTTGAGGTGTGGCTGCTCTTTCTGGGTCCCTGAACGGATGTCGCCAAGATCGGTTGAGTCGTTGGTGATGCGGACCCGGCGCGTCAGTTCGTTCAAAGCAGTTGGCTGCCCGCCTTCGATCCAGACGTGGAGTTCATACTCTCCGCTCGGAACTGCGGCGATTTGAAAGTTTCCGGCCGCATCCGCAACGCTGTAAAAGGGCGTCGTCAGGGCGAGGACGACGGCGCTCATCTCTGGGTGGATATTGCAGAAGATATAAGAGACACCCTCACGCGAGAAGACGACCGAACGCATGGAACCCGCTTCATAGAGTCCCAGGTCGAAACGCTTCCCGTCGAAGAGGGAGAAGGCGTTGTGAAAGAAGGGGTCTGCGTTGGGGAAAGAGACGTTACTTCCCACCGGCACAACAAGCAGGTGCGGAGAGAACATCTTGTTCTTCTGCAGAAGACTGAACTTTCCCGGCGGCAGCACAAAGCTAGGATCGGGATGGGTTGGCTTGAGCCATAGAACAGAGGGGGGCACATTCTTTGAGCCAGAGGCGACATTTCCTTTATCCAGAAGTACAAGCCGTGCCTTGACGGTGGCCGCTTGAAGCGGACCTGACCAGCACACAAGGAGAGGGAGGATCCCTCTTATCAGCCACATACCAAAGAATCGCGTGGTCTTTCCATCCATTAGAATTTGTACCCCGCTCCTATACCGATGACATCGTTGGACTGTGTGGGCTGATTTGCGAAACCGGTCCGCTGCTTTCGGTATTCAAGGGAGAAGAGCAGATAGCTACTTGGGCTGTAGATCACGTTTCCGAAGACTGAACGATTTTTGGCCAATCCCGCGTAACTGGCACCATATTCCGGATCTGCGGCGGCGG
>JAHFTZ010000327.1 GCA_023265355.1 Terriglobus sp. | reverse complement strand
GGGCAGAGCCTTTGCAAACTCCCGCGCCAGCTCGAACATGGCCTGTACGCCAACAGAGAAGTTCGTTCCAAAGAGCAGGCTCGCGCCTTTGCGTTCCGCCAGATCCCGCATCGGCGGCAGAGCGTCGTACCATCCCGTCGTTCCCACCACCACCTTGGCCCCGGTAGCGAGGCATGCACGCAGGTTCGTAACTACGGCCTCCGGTGTGGTGAAATCGATCACAACATCGAAGGCAGCGATAAACGGCGCTGTTAGCGCCGCAGCACCCGGGTTTTCCTTCGCGTCGAGGACGTGTACGCCATGGCCTCGCTCTGCGGCCACCTGGGCCACAAGCTTGCCGGTTTTTCCGTGACCTAAAACGAGGATGCGCATGGTGTCTCTTTCGTGTACTACCTGTTGGATCAGCGTGCTGGAATGGCTGTCTCTGTCTGGGATGCAATCACATCGAAGACGGTAGGATCGGGGTCGGAAAAGAACTCCTTGTGCAACGAACGGATCGCCTCTTCCACATCTTCTTCTTCAATCATGAAACTCATGTTGATCTCGCTTGCACCCTGGGAGATCATGCGCACATTGACGTGCTGCACCGCTCCGAAGACGCGTGCCGCAATCCCGCGATGCCCGCGAATATCTTCACCCACCATGCAGATCAGGGCCTTGTGCGACTCGTATTTCACATCGGCAATCTTCGAAAGCTCCTCGGCAATTGCAGGCAGATGCTCGTTCGTATCCACCGACACCGAGATCGAAACCTCCGAGGTCGAAACCATATCGATCGCCGACTTGTATTTGTCGAAGACATCGAAAACAGCCTTCAGGTAGCCATGCGACATCAGCATCCGCGAAGCTACGATATCCACGATGGTCAGGTGCTTCTTGGCCGCGATGCTCTTGAAGGGCGACTTGCACCGGGGAGCCACGGCAGTGATTTTGGTGCCTTCGTTCTCGGCGTTGCGCGAGTTCAGGACGAACACTGGAATGTTCTTTTTTACGGCAGGTAGGATCGTCGCCGGATGCAGAACCTTCGCTCCAAAGTAGGCGAGTTCGGCCGCCTCTTCAAAGCTGATCGTCTTCACGCGGAGGGCGTTCGGAACGATGCGCGGATCGGTCGTCATGATGCCGTTGACATCCGTCCAGATCTCAATCGCAGCAGCGTGCAGACCACCGCCGACCAGCGCTGCGGAGAAGTCCGAACCGCCGCGTCCCAGCGTCGTCGTAATGTTTGCAGCGGTGGCGCCTATGAATCCGCCCAGAACGGGCGTCTGTCGCTGATCCAGCAGGGGGAGTACATGCTCCATCAGGCGCTGCTCGATGGCGTCTTCCTGCGGAACTGCCTTGCCGTAGTGGGCATCGGTCACGATGACCTGGCGCGCATCCACGTGAACGCCATTCAGACCGCGCTGCGCGAAGGCCTCCGCGACCATGCGCGAGGAAAGGCGTTCACCGAAGCTGACGACAAGATCCGTCGTGCGTGGCGTAAGTTCACCCACCGCGGCAATTCCGCGAAGAAGGTCATCCAGCGAATCGAACTCGGAGCCGATCACGCTCTGCAGTTTGCTGAAGCGATCCTGTTCGAGCAGCTGGGCGGCGGTATCGACGTGGCGGATGCGAAGCCGTGCGCTGATTGCAAGGGAACCAGTCCGGTCGCCCTTACCTGCAGCGGTAGCGGCGGCGATCAACTGATCGGTCACCTTGGCCATAGCGGAGACGACAACGACAGCGTCCAGGCCCTTATCCCGGCGTCCACGGACGATCTTTGCCGTACGGTCCATCGCGGCAGCGTCCTCTACCGAGGTTCCACCAAACTTCATGACAACAACACGTTCACGAACAGAACTCACGCCTTGGCCTCGCTTACAGGAGAATTTGGAAGTTTCTGCATCCGCGCCAGCACTTCGGCATTCAAAACAGCCGCCCCAGCGGCTCCACGGATGGTGTTATGGGTCAACAGCGTGAACTTCCAATCCAGCAGGCTGCAGGGACGAAGCCGTCCCACGGTCGTCGACATGCCATTGCCGGCCATGAGATCCAGACGTGGCTGCGGACGGTCGGGAGCATCGTTGTAATACACAGGCTGGTCCGGGGCAGAGAGGAGATGTTCGTCCTGAAGGGGACGAAACTCGGCCCAGGCCTGCAGAATCTCCTCGCGCGTCGCGGGCTTGCGCAGCTTGATGCTGACGCATTCCGTATGTCCATCGATTACGGCCACGCGGTTGCAATGGGCCGTCAGCTTCGCATCCAGCATCTCAATCGAGCCGTCGTTCATATGGCCCAGAAGTTTGAAGACCTCTTCCTGCATCTTCTCTTCTTCGTTCTTGATGAAGGGAACCACGTTCCCCAGGATGTCCAGCGAAGCCACACCTGGATATCCGGCGCCCGAAATTGCCTGCATCGTGGAAACAAACAGGCTCTCGATGCCAAAACGGTCGGCAAGCGGCTTGAGCGCCAGAACCAGGCCAATGGCGCTGCAGTTCGGATTGGTGACGATATAGCCGCCGCCGTTGGCGCGCGTCTTCTGCCCTTCGAGCAGCGGCAGATGCGCGGCGTTCACCTCGGGAACGACAAGGGGAACATCCGCCGTCATCCGGAACGCCGAAGAGTTGGAGATCACAGCGCATCCCGCCTCGGCGAAGAGCGGTTCAAGCTCCAGGGCAACGTCCGAATCCAGCGCTGCGAAGATGATTCTGGGTAGATCCACCCCAGACTGGGCCGGGGTATTGGGCTGCATCACCATGGAGGCAACGCGCGCGGGAAGGGGAGTGTCGAGCTTCCACTTGACCGCTTCGCCGTAGGTTTTGCCTGCGGAGCGATCGCTGGCGGCAAGCCACGCAATCTCAAACCAGGGATGATTTTCCAATAGCTGGATAAAGCGCTGGCCCACTGTGCCAGTCGCTCCTAGAATTCCGATTCTGCGTCGTTCCATTAGGTATGCTGGCGCGCTTGGATCGCACGCTCTCCTGTCAGAGAAAGTCCGTCAGACTAGATTATCAGCGGAACGGCCTATAAATCGCTTCTTCGGCGTTTCATACGCGTCCCACCACCCGCAAAAGCCGCCACCATGACCACGGCGTGCAGCAGAAACCAGCCCGAAAGCCCCTGGTCCTGGTAGATCAACACAAGGATCAGGACGCGGGGAACGATGATCGCCGCCAGAAGCGGAACCAGCCCGATCACCACAAACTGGTGCTGCAACCACATCACCAGCAGCGAGATGCGCGGCAAAAAGAGGCTGATGACCAGGAACCAGAACGGCAGCAGGTGCACGGGAAAGTTGATCGTCAAGCTATGCATGAACCCTACTTTGCTGCAAAGGTCACAGAGGCCTCCGTGGCCTGTTGCGCCTTCACGATAATGGGAATGGTCTGCTCGCCAAGCTTCTCATGAACGAAGACAAGATCGTAGTTTCCCTGCGGCAGGCCCGCAATCTTGAAGGTGCCGTCCGTACTGCTCACCGCAAAAAACGGCGTCGGACTGACGTTCAGGAACGCATTCATCCACGGGTGATTGTTGCACCGGATCGGCAGCATGTTCTCCGCAGAAGTGAACTTCAACTGCTCCGGCTTGCCTCCGGGGCCCTGCGAGACATCGACCGTCTTGTTGCCCGCCTGGACCGCCATAGTATGCACGTTATGCATGGTGGGGTCGGAGTTGGTAAACTGCACCGTCCCACCCTGCAGGATCGC